>NZ_BCBQ01000053.1:0-43176 GCF_001320885.1 Pseudomonas sp. NBRC 111140 | reverse complement strand
ATGGCCGGGTCGTACGCTGCGGCGTTCTTCCAGGGGGTGATGCTGGGGGCGTTCATCGAGGGGCACTCGATCGTCGACGGGGTGGCCACCAATGGCCTGATGAGCTGGCTTACGCCGTTCAACGTGTTCTGCGGGGTTGGGGTGGTGGTGGCCTATGCGCTGCTGGGCGCCACCTGGCTGGTACTGAAGACCGAAGGCCGGCTACAGGCAAGCATCATTCGAGCCTGTACACCGATCACCCTGGCGACGGTGGCGGCCATGCTGATTGTCAGCATCTGGACCCCGCTGACGCATCCGGCGATCTTCGAACGTTGGTTCAGCCTGCCCAACTTCTGGTTCTTCCTGCCGGTACCGGTGCTGGTGCTGGTGGCCACCTGGGCGATTCTCAAATCGCTGCGTGGCGCACCCCATGCCGGGCCTTTCGTCTGGTCGCTGCTGCTGGTGTTCCTCGGTTTCACCGGGTTGGTGATCAGCATCTGGCCTTACGTACTCCCGCCCAGCCTGACCATCTGGGAGGCGGCGGCGCCACCGCAGAGCCTGGGCTTCGCGCTGGTCGGGGCGTTGCTGATCATCCCGTTCATCCTGGGGTATTCGGCCTGGTCGTATTATGTGTTCCGCGGCAAGGTGAAGGACGGCGAGGCCTATCATTGAGCCGTTGCGGGTAAACCCACCTCCCACACGGCTAGCGATCCTGCGCGAACACCTCGCGCAGGTGTGCCCGATAACTGTCGAACGCAGCAATCACCCCTGTCACTACCTCTGCTTCTTCCTGCTCACCCAGCACCAGGGCATCCAGCCTGGCAACAAATGCGCGCCAATGCAGCGCCCGGCCATCCGGGTGCGCTGCCAGGTGGCGGGCGCCCTGGTCACCGTCCAGCCCCAGGCGCTGGGTGTGCTTGAACAGGAACGCTGCCCCCAGGTTCGACCCTTCACTGCAATACAGCCAGCCCAGGGCCTGGGCCGGGCTGGCACGTATTTGTCGAGGGGGCGTTGGCAGCGGCAGGCCCAAATCGAGTAGGTCGCCCTCGACCGCCGCAAAATGCGACAGCTCAACCAACCCCGGCAGGCGCTGGTTGAGCTGTTCATCCTGATACAGCGCCAGCAGGCTGCCATGAAAGCGGTGCTGCACCTGCAGAAAGCGGCCATACCGCTCGCGGTTTTCAAAAGGCCGCGCCGCCATCACCAGTTGATCGACACTGTCATGGTCCCGGCTGCTGGCGGCCTTGAGGCGTTTGCAGCGGCTTGGCTCCGTAGAGGGGGAGAGGGCAGCGGTCATTGGCGTATCCGTGGCAACAGGGCAATGCCTCCATCATGCTTGCCTTCCCTGGTACGCAGCAAGTATCACCTCGTTCACCAATCCCGCCCTTGGCCCAGTAATTCCATCGCATGCTGGCGCAACTCCAGCAACCGTGGGTCATCTCGATGCCGCGGGTAACCCCGCTCGACCTTCAGCTCGGCCAGCACCCGCGCTGGCCGTGGCGAAAACACCAGCACCCGGTCACACAGCAACAGCGCCTCTTCGACATCATGGGTCACCAGCAACGAACTGTAGCCTTGCTGCTGCCACAGGCGGATCAGCTCGCCCTGCATGGCAATGCGGGTCAGCGAGTCGAGCTTGCCCAATGGCTCATCGAGCAGCAGCAGCCGAGGTTCGTTGATCAGCGCTCGGGCCAATGCCACACGCTGGGCCATACCGCCCGACAACTGGCGCGGGTAGGCATCACGAAACTGCAGCAGGCCGACCTTGTGCAAGGTCTCGTCCACCCGATGGCGCTGGGCCTTCAGCTGGCCACGGGCTTGCAGGCCGAGGGCGACGTTGTCCCACACGCTGCGCCATGGGTACAGCGTCGGGTCCTGGAACACCAGCACGCGCGAGTGGTGTGGGGCAACAATGGCCTGGCCGTCCGCCAGCAAGCTACCACTTTGCGTTGTTTCCAGCCCGGCAACCAGGCGCAGCAGGGTGGACTTGCCGCAACCGGACGGGCCAAGCAGCGCCACGCTCTCACCAGGCGCCAACTGCAGGTCGACCTTGTCCAGTACGGGCAGGCGCTCACTGCCCAAATCAAAGGCGTGGCTCAGCCCACGGATATCCAGCGCCATGCCGGTGTCCTGGGCCAGCACCGCTTGTACGCCACTCACCATTTCACTGCTCCCTTTTGCCAGGCCAGCACCCGGTCACGCACCAGGAACAACAGCGTGATCAGCCCCGAGCACAGCAATGCCATCACCAGCAGCGCTGCATACATGTTGGCGTAGGCAGCCCAGCCCTGCGCCCATTGCAGGTACCAGCCAAGGCCGGCCTTGACCCCCATCATCTCGGCCACAACCAGCACCGAGAACGAAGCCCCCAGGCCCATGAACAGGCCGACGAACACATGGGGCAGGGCAGCGGGGATCGCCACCCGCCAGACCAGGAAGCGCCCGCTGGCACCCAGGGTGCGCGCCACTTCGTAATAAGCCTTGTCCACGCTGGCCACCCCGGACCAGGTCAGCACCGTGACCGGGAACCAGGTGGCAAGGGCTATCAGGAACACGCTGGCGCTCCAGCTGGAAGGGAAGAAGAAAAAGCAGATTGGCAGCAGCGCCGTGGACGGCACCGGCCCGAGGATGCGCAGCACCGGGTGTACCCAGTAGCCGATCCGGTGCGACCAGCCAATCGCCACGCCGGCGATGAAACCGGCCGCACCGCCGATGACTACACCGTTGAGCAGCAGCCACAGCGAATGCAGCAGGCTTTCGCCAAGCCGCGACCAGTCATCGACGAACACTTCGATCAGCGCCTGGGGCGGCGCGAAAAACGGTACCGGCAGCAATACCACCTTGGCTGTGACCAGCAGCCACAGGCCAAGCAACAAGGGCAAGGCGACCAGCCACGCAGCGGCCGGCCGCAACCGAGCGACGCTGCGGGTAAACACCCCCGGCAACAGTGCGAGCAGCGCCAGCAGCCCGCCGGCCACTGCGCCCGCCAATGCCAGTTCGCGGGTGAATGGCCAAGGTTTGCCACCGTCCGGGTAGAACTGGGTGAACAGCGCGAAGGCGACCCAGGCCAGTGCCGCCAGCAGGCCGCCACGCCATACGGCGATGGCGGGTGCTTTGGCGGTTCGGCTTTGCTCAAGCGAATACGTTGGCATGGATGCTCTCCGCGAATTCCAGCGGGTCGGTGCGTGGGCGCAGTACCTCGATGTTCTTCAGGTCACGGGCGTACACGGCAATTTCCTTCACGAAGGAGTTACCCACCGAGTAATAACCGTGGGTGTGTTCGGTGAGGATGGCGCGTACTTCTTCCTTGGAGGTGTTGATGGCGAACTTGAGGAATTCTTCGGCCACCGCGTCGGGGTTACGCGATGCCCACGCATGGGCCTGCAGAATCGAGTGAGTGATGGCGGCAGCGACCGGGGTGTCATTGCGCGCCAGCTGGCCGCTGACGCCGACCACGCAGCAGCTCATGTTGGCGTATTCCTCGACCATATTGGTCGCCAGCTCGCGGAACCCTGGCTGCTGCTTGACCCGGTACATGAGCGGGTCCGAACCGCTGGCAGCCTGGATCTCGCCCTTTTGCAGGGCAACGCTGAGCAGATCGATGGGGTAGACCCGCCAGGTCACGTCGCGCACCGGGTCGACGCCATGGCGCTTGAGCATCAGCGAGAAGAAGTTCTTGTCCGCTGCCGCCATGTCGGTAACGCCGATGGTGGTGCCTTTCAAGGCCGCGAAGTCCTGCGGGCCGCCGTCCAGGGTCAACAGACGCAGGCAGCCGCCATGGGTGCCTGCGGTCAGTTTGACATCGAAGCCCTGTTCCAGCGCTTTCAGCCAGCGCAGTGCCATGCCGGTGGCGGCATCGGCCTTGCCGGTGGCCATCGACTCCAGCAGCACCTCGGTGGAGTTACCGAAGTTGACGAATTCCACATCCAGGTTGTGGCGTTTGAAAATGCCTTGGCTGTCGGCTACGGCCACCGGTGCCAGGCACACGGCATTGAGGTTGGTCGCCAGCCTGACCTTGCGCGGTTCGGGCAGCACCCAGCGGTTGCTCTCCAGGTCCAGGCCACTGCCGACGGGTTGTACGGCGTGCTCGCTGTGGCCGGCGTGGCTGCTGTCGGCGAAGGCCAAGCGGCCGAACAAGGTTGCCGCCGTGGCGGTGCCGGCCAACGCCAGCAGTTGACGGCGGTTGAATGAAGCAATGGGCATGGCGCCTCCATGTGCGATCAGGGGGCAGGCACCACGTGGTCGGGTAGCGTGCGAGAAACCGGCAGCTCAAGGCCGGCTGAGTGGCTTAGACAGTAAAGGCTTTCTGCATAATAATAAAATTCAATTTAGATATAACTTAATATGCAAAAAATGCATTTATTGCGCTGAGCTGTCGCGACCTGCTCGGTTCGCGACGATGGAGCGCAAGGTCGATGCTCATTTATCATGCTGGCTGCCTTCACCTTGCCCTAGGAAACCTGCCATGAGCGCCCCCCAGTTTCGCACCCCCATTCCCGCAGATGCCGAGCGCTGCTACGCCATCGAAATTGGCGCCTATGAGGGGGATGAGGCGGCCACGCTGGAAAAAATCCGCACGCGTATCGCGCAGTACCCGCAAGGCTTCCTGTTGCTGGAACGTGACGGCGAGATCGTCGGTTTCATCAACAGCGGCTGCGCCCACGACGTGGTGATGTCCGACGAAGCGTTCAAGGAACTGGTCGGCCATGACCCGGCAGCGCCGAACGTGGTGATCATGTCGGTGGTGGTAGACCCGGCGCACCAGGGCAAAGGCTACGCCAAGCTATTGATGGACGCGTTCATCGCACGCATGCAGGCGGCGGGCAAGCAGACCATTCACCTGATGTGCAAGGAGCAGCATGTGCCCTTGTACCAGAAGCTTGGCTACCAGTACGTGAAGCCGTCGCCATCGGACCACGGCGGTATGGCGTGGCATGAGATGATCATGTCCCTGTGAGTGCCACTCAAGGCAACTCAACACTGCAAGGCATCGCGCAGTTGCATGACGCCATCGAGCGCCAGCGCCTGGGCTGAGTAGCACAGGCCGATGCGTCGACGCAGGTCCAGTTGGGGCATGGGTTGCCAGCGCACGCCAGGATGCTCGGCGGCCAGTGACTGCGGCACGATTGCAGCGCCCAGCCCGGCGGCGACCAATTCCAGGGCCAACACAAAGCTATCGGCTTCTGCTACCGGGTTCACGCTGTAGAACGGCAGCAGGCGCTGATGGCTCGGCTGCGCAGGGCAGGTAATCCAGTGCTCGGCAGCGCTTGCCTGGGTTGCAAGGGCCAGCACGAACGGGTCGCTGTGCAGCGGCAAGAACAACTCATCTTCACAGCGCTGCTCTTCGCTGGCCAGCCGCACCTCGCCCATGCAGCCGGTTACCAATTGCAGGCGCACTGGGGGCTGGATGGCCGCCGCCGCCAGCACAAGCTTGGCCAGCACCGCTTTGCTTACATCCTGCTCGACGCCAACCTGCAACGGTGAACGTTCACGATCACCCTTGAAACGCCCCAGCAGGCGGTTGGCATCGGCGACCATCCGTTGCGCCTCGGGGTACAGCGCGCGGGCATCTTCGGTCACGTCCACGCCACGGGCCTGGCGCACGAACAGCGTGGTGCCCAAGGCTTCTTCCAGTGCCTTGATACTGCCAGACAGCGCCGGTTGGCTAAGGTGTATCGAACGTGCGGCGGCGGTGATGTTGCGCTCTTCGAACACGGCGATGAAAGCACGGAGCTGGCGATAATCCATGGGTTACCCATAAGTGATGCCGATGGTTGCGAAAGGAATTTCCCATTTTTCGGCAGAAAAACTGGCTTCTATACTCGCTCTACTTCTTACCCATAGGCAAATTGGATAACAGGATGGCGACCATGACCAACACCCATAAACCGCTGGTGGTAATTACCGGTGCCAGCTCCGGCATTGGCCTGGCCACCGCCAAGCTGCTGTCCAGCCGCGGCCATGCACTGTTGCTGCTGTCTCGCCGCCTGGCGCCGATGCAACAACTGCAGTTGCCCAACACGCTGGCGCTGCCGGTCGATGTGACTGACCGCGCGGCTGTGCTGGCTGCCGTTGCCGAGGCCGAGGCACGCTTTGGCCCGGTCGACGCGATCATCAACAATGCCGGTGTAATGCTGCTGGGCGCAATCGCCACACAGGACCCAGAGCAGTGGGACCGCATGCTCGACGTGAACGTGCGTGGGCTGCTCAACGGCATCCATGCCGTGGCCGGCGGCATGGTCGAGCGCAAGCACGGCACCATCATCAACGTCAGCTCCGTGGCCGGGCGCAAGGCCTTCCCCAACCATGTCGCCTATGTCGGTACCAAGTTCGCCGTTACAGGCCTGTCGGAAAACCTGCGCGAAGAACTGGCACCGAGTAACGTGCGGGTGATCACCATCGAGCCGGGCGCTGTCGACACCGAACTGCTCAGCCACACAACCGATGACGCCATCAAGGCGGGCTACAACGACTGGAAGCAGGAAATGGGCGGGGTGCTGACGGCGCAGACCATTGCCGAGACCATCGGCTTTGCCTATGGCCAACCGCAATCGGTGTGCATTCGCGAAATTGTGGTGTGCGCTACCCGTCAGCAGCAATAACCGACCCGATCGACTGGCGCGGTTTCCTCCAGGAGACCGCGCCAGCCTATAGAGGAGCAGTGTCAGTGCATGTGCGCCACTGACGTCTTACCCGTTTTGAAGTGCCCCTCATCAGCCTCCATGATCGGCACTTCGTTGCCGTCCCGGTCATACAGCTTGCCATCACGGAACACATCGCCTTCATTCAACCCGGCGATGTCCCGGTAGCGCAGGGTGCGCTCGCTGGCCGCGACGAACACCGACTGTTGATCGGAGTTGCCAGCGCGCAGGTGGTTGAACAGCAGGTTGAGCAGAATCGCCATGATCGCCGCCGAGCTGATGCCCGAGTGGAAGATGGTCTCGAACCAGGCCGGGAAGTGGTGATAGAAGCCTGGCGCTGCGATCGGGATCATGCCAAAGCCGATCGAGGTGGCGACAATGATCAGGTTCATGTTGTTGCGGTAGTCCACCTGGGCCAGGGTGCGGATGCCGCTGGCCGCGACCGTGCCGAACAGCACCAGCCCGGCGCCACCGAGCACCGCTGTAGGCACCGCGGCGACCAGCCGGCCCATCACCGGCAGCAGCCCCAGGGTCACCAGGATCAGCCCGGCGCTGGCCACCACGTAGCGGCTCTTCACCCCGGTCACGGCCACCAGGCCGACGTTCTGCGCAAAGGCACTTTGCGTGAACGAGCCGAACAGCGGCGCCAGGGCGCTGGAAATCATGTCGGCGCGCAGGCCATTGCCCAGTCGCTTGGAGTCGACCGGGGTGCCGATGATTTCACCCACCGCCAGGATGTCGGCCGAGGTCTCGACCATGGTCACCACGATGACGATAAGCATGGACAGAATCGCCGCCACCTGGAACTGCGGCGCACCGAAGTGCAGCACCTCGGGCATGGCCATCCACGGCCCTTGCAGTGCCTGGGAGAAATCCGCCATGCCGGTGGCCATCGCCGCCAGCGTGCCGATCACGATCGCCAGCAGGATCGACAGGCGCGACAGGCTGGCACTGCCCAGCTTGCTCAGCAGCAGTACCGAGGCCAGGGTGAACGCGGCCAGGCCAATGTTAGCCGGGCTGCCGAAGTCGGCGGCCTGGCTGTTGCCGCCCATGGCCCAGCGCGCGGTCACCGGCATCAAGGTCAGGCCGATGGTGGTGATGACGATGCCGGTCACCAATGGCGGAAAGTACTTGATGATGCGTGAGAACAGCGGGGTGATCAGCAGGCCGACCAGCGATGACACGATCACTGCGCCGAACACCACCTGCATGCCCCCGATACCGTCATTGCCGATGATCGCGACCATGGTGGCGACGCTGGCGAAGGACACCCCTTGGACCAGTGGCAGGCGGCAGCCGAAGAAGGGAATGCCCAAGGTCTGCAGCAGCGTTGCCAGGCCGCCGGCGAACAGCGACGCGGCGATCAGCAGGCCAACGTCGCCAGCGCTGAGGCCGGCGGCTTGGCCGATGATCAGCGGCACGGCGATCATGCCGCCATACATGGTCAGTACATGCTGCAGGCCGTAAGCCAGGTTGGCGCCCACGCCGAGGTTCTCGTCTTCTGGACGAGGTGAAGCGGGAGAAGTCATGGTGAGTAGCTCGCTTTGTTATTTTATGCGTCTAACAGCACGGTCTCAGTCGCATTCGTTGAGAAAAGAACAGGCAGGAATGGGCTGCTGCGCCCGGCTTGGGGCGCAGCAGCCCGGGTGCATCACGCGCCGCTGACCAACTGGTGTGCCAGCTGGTTGTGGCGCTCCAGCACGCGTGGCAGGTCGACGGTGGCCAGCTGGCCATCCTTCACCACCACACGGCCGTTGATCACGCTGGTGTGCACTTGGGTTGGCGTGCAGAACACCAGCGCTGCCAGCGGGTCGTGGTGGCCGCCGGCATAGGCCACGTGGCCCAGGTCGAACGCGACGAAGTCGGCGACCATGCCGGGGGCCAGGGCGCCGATGTCATTGCGGTTGAGCACCTTGGCGCCGCCGAGGGTGGCGATTTCCAGGGCTTCGCGTGCGGTCATGGCGTCGGGGCCGAAGCCCACCCGCTGGAGCAGCAAGGCCTGGCGCACTTCACCGATCATGCTGGCGCCGTCGTTGGACGCCGAGCCATCGACCCCCAGGCCCACCGGTACGCCGTGGTCGCGCATCTTGCGCACCGGGGCGATACCCGAGGCCAGGCGCATGTTCGAGCATGGGCAGTGGGCAACGCCGGTGCCGGTGCGGGCGAACAGCTCGATGCCATGCTGGTCGAGCTGTACACAGTGGGCATGCCAGACATCGTGGCCGACCCAGCCGAGGTCTTCGGCGTATTCGGCAGGGGTCATGCCGAACTTTTCGCGGCTGTAGGCGATGTCGTTGACGTTTTCGGCCAGGTGGGTGTGCAGCGACACCCCGTACTGGCGCGCCAGCACGGCAGCTTCACGCATCAAGTCACGGCTGACCGAGAACGGCGAGCACGGCGCGACCACGATGCGGCGCATCGAGCCGTGGCTGGCGTCGTGGTAGTCCTCGATCAGGCGTTGCGACTCCTTGAGGATGTCGGCTTCCTTTTCCACCACCGAGTCGGGTGGCAAGCCGCCCTGGCTCTGGCCCACGCTCATGCTGCCGCGTGCGGCGTGGAAGCGCATGCCGATCTCGGCGGCAGCGTGGATGCTGTCATCGAGCTTGCAACCGTTGGGGTAGATGTACAGGTGGTCGCTGGAGGTGGTGCAGCCGGAGAGGATCAGTTCGGCCATGGCGGTCTGGGTCGACACCGCGATCATTTCGGGGGTCAGGCGTGCCCAGATCGGGTACAGGTTGGTCAGCCAGTTGAACAGTTCGCCGTCCTGGGCCGCCGGTACCACGCGGGTGAGGCTCTGGTACATGTGGTGGTGGGTGTTGACCAGGCCAGGGATGACCACTTTGCCGGCCATGTCGAGGACGACGTCGGCTTGTTGTGGCAGGGTATCGCTGGGGCCGACCTGTTTGATCAGGTTGTCTTCGATGAACAGGCCGCCGTTCTTGATCTCGCGGCGTTGGCCGTCCATGGTGACCAACAGAGCGGCGTTTTTGACGAGTAGCGTTTTTGCAGGGGTTGTAGGTGACATGGCGTAAGCCTGCCGCAATACGCATCGGCGATTACCGATGTCATAGGCGCAGGGCATTGTAATCAAGCTTTTTGCTGATTGTATACAGCTTTGCTGGGCCTGTGCTGGCCTCTTCGCGGGCAAGCCCGCGCCCACAAGGGCGTTGCACAACCCTGAAGGCCGGCGCAATCCTTGTGGGTGCGGGGTTGACCGCGCAGCTTAGGTCTCAACGGCTCTGGGGCATTTCCCCGCGCGCCAGGCGGGCGTTGATATCGGCGATTACCCCGGGTAGCTCGGCGATGGTGTCGATCAGGTAATGCGGTCGCGACCCTTCGAACAGGCTGCCGATGCGCTGGCGTTGCTGTTCCAGTTCCGCTTCGGGCAGGGCCTTGTACTGCTCATGGGTGAGCCCAAGCGCGTTGCCTGAGCAGGTCAGGGCCACGGTCCACATCCCGGCGCTGCGCCCTTCGAGAATGCCCGGCCAGGTGTCGTCGACCTTGACGCAAGCTGCCACGTCGCTCACCCCCAGGGCGACCACGTTGGCCAGTGCCTGCGCGGGGTAGGGGCGGCCATTGGGTACCTCGTCGGTTGCCACCACGTGGTCGGCGCTGTAGCCATTGCGCAAGGCCAGGGCCACTACCTTTTCCATCACCACCGCCGGGTAACCCGAGCACGAGCCAATTTTCAGCCCCTGTTGGCGCATCTGGGCGATGGCCTCCAGCGCTCCGGGGATCAGCGCCGAATGGTCGGCGATCTTCTCGATCTGCAAGGGCATGAAGCGCTCGTAGATGGCTGTTACATCGTCGTCGCTTGGCGTGTGGCCGAAGGCGGCGTGGTAACGCGCAGCGATGGCCGGCACATTGCACAGGGTGCGAATGTGGTCCCACTTGCCCATCCCCATGGGCCCGCGGGCTTCTTCCAGGCTGACCTGCACGCCGAACTCGGCAAAGGCCTCGACAAAGATCTGGGTGGGGGCAAACGAGCCGAAATCCACCACGGTGCCGGCCCAGTCGAGAATGGCGGCTTGCAGTTGCTTGGGTTGCTGATAGTGCATGGCAAAACTCCAGTGGGTAAGAACTCAGGGTGCGCGCGGCCCGCCCGGCACACTGGCAGGCTCGCGGTGGTCATGGGGGCATCAGTGCGCGTTGAGCGCGTCGAACAGCTCGGCGATGATCGCCCGGTTACGGCGGATGCCCAGGCAGCACAGGTAGTAATGGATGTGGAACGGGTCTTCGGCAAAGGCGATGGAGCGCGTGCCGGGGCGGTCGGCGTACTCCACTGCCGAGACAAAGCCCACGCCAATACCATGCACCACCGCATGCACGATGGCCTCGCGGCTGTTCAACTGCATCGCGCAATCCAGTGTCACGCCATGCTGGCGGCAGCCTTCTTCGACCAGTTGCCGGGTGCGCGATGCCGCTTCGCGCAATACCACCCGCTGGCCGGCAATGTCCTTGACGCTGACACTCGCCTGCCGCGCCCACGGGTGGTCGTCGCGCACCACCGCCAGAATCGGGCAAGTGCGGTAAAGCCGCGTGCTCAGGCGCTGGTCGAACTCCGACAGGGCGAGGATGGCCAGGTCTATGTCGAAGTTGTACAGCCGCTCCAGCGTGCCGGCTTCGCTGCTGAACGAGGTTTCCAGCTCGATCTGCGGGTAGCGCTGCATCAGCTCGTAGGTCAGGCTCATGGCAATCGGCGGCGACACCGCCCCGATGCGCAACATGCCTTGCTTGCGCTGCTGGAAGCTCTGCAACAGTTGCAGCGCTTCGTCCTCCTGGCCGAACAGGCCCTGGGTAATTTCGTACAGCTGGCGGCCTGCCGGGCTGAGCTCGATAAAGCGCCCTCGACGGTGGAACAGTTCCACGCAAAAGCGCTTTTCCAGGCCACTGACCTGCTCGCTGATGGTTGGCTGGCCGATGCTCAGCAACTCGGCGGCCTGGGTGAAACTGCCGGTGCGCGCCACCGCATGAAATGAGCGCAACCACTTGTGGTACTGGTACATGACACCTCTTTGGCAATGGCATGGACGACATGGCAGGCACCCTCAGCGGCGTACGAACAGGGCGACCAGGGCACTGCAGGCGCAGGCGCTGGTGACCACGATGAAAATCAGCGAGGTGTTGCCGGTGGTGTCGAGCATACGTCCGATCAGCGGCTCTGCCAGCCCGGCGAACAGGTACGAGGCGAAATTCATGATGCCGGTGGCGGTGCCGGCGCGACGCGCGCCGACCAGGTCCGGGCACAGCGCCCAGAAGCTCGATGCCGGGCCGTAGACGAAGAAACCGCAGAGGAACAGCGCCAGCAGGCCAACCGCGCTGTGCGCTGGCAGGCTCCACATCCACAGGCTGGTGAGCGCGCCCAGCACCATGTACAGCATGATCGCCAGGTAACGTTTGCTGCCGAACAGTTTGTCCGACACCCAGCCATTGCTCAGCGCGCCAACGGCCATGCCTACCGGCAAGGCGATGGTGATCCATTTCGGGTCGATGAAACTGTCGCCTTTCTGCCAGTTGGCACCCAGGAAATGCACGGGAACCCAGACGATCAAGCCGTACCGCGCGGCGTTCTGGAAGCCCAATGACACCGCTGCCACCAGCAGGCGCGGGTTTTTCAGCACGGCCAGGTAACGTTGGCGCGAGGTTTCTTCACCGCCCAGGCTGGCCTCGTTGGCACGGTCTTCGGCGTTGGCCACGCCAGTGTCGTCCAGCGCCGGGTAACCCATGTCTTGCGGGCGCTCCCGCGCCACCAGGTAGAAGACGATGCCACCGGCCAGCATCAGCAGCACAGGCAAGCGGAAAATCCAGCGCCACTCCAGGTGCAGCACATCGATCACCACCACCGAGGTCACATACGACAGCACCGATGCGCAGCCAGCGGCGAACACATAGAAGCCATACACCTTGCCGCGCTCGGCAGCGCCCCACCAGTTTGAAAGCAGGCGGCTGCCGGGCGCCCAGCCCAGGGCCTGGAAATAACCGTTGACGCCCCACGGCAGGATCAGGCTGAGAAAACCGCCAGCAAAGCTGGTGACCCAGTTGGCGCCGCACGACAACACGGCGCCGATGCTCATGATGCGTCGGCCGCCGAACTTGTCGGCGAGGTTGCCATTGATGGCTTGGCCAACGGCATACATCCACAGCATGGCGGTGGAGGCCCAGCCGAGGGTTTCCTTGCTCAGGCCGAACTCGGCCTGGATCCCGGGGATGGCGAAGCCGAAGGTTTGCCGCCCGGTGTAGAAGAACAAGTAGCAGAACATCGCGGCCAGCAGCATGCGCCATTGCGCAAGGCGAAACGGCAGGGTGCTGGGCATTGCGCCAGTCAGGGTTTGTGCGCGGTTCATGACGGTTTCCTTTTTGTTCTCTGGCGCCGGCCCATGGGGCTCGGCGAGTCGGCACTCTTGAAAGGTGCTACAGGAAAAACGCAGAAGATCAGGCGGCTTGCGCGCCGATGAAATTGCGCCCGCGGGCGCCCTGCAGGGCGGCGTCGATCATCGCCTCGGCCTCGGCGGCTGTCACGCCGTAATCTTCGAACTCGGTGCGCACGCCCAGGCGGTGAAGAAACGCCCGCAAGCGCTGTTGCGCTGCCGCGAGGTCGTGGCCGAACGCCTTTTGCAGGGTCTGGTCGCGCCCGGCATCACGGCCCCAGGCCAGGCCCAGCACCAGCGGCAGGGTGAACGAGCAGGCAATGCCGTGGGGCAGGCCGTGGCGCAAGGTCATTTCGTAGGAAATGGAATGGGCCAGCGCGGTCTTGGTGTTGGAAAAGGCCAACCCAGCCTTCAGTGCGGCCAAGGCCATGCGTGCGCGCAGTTCGGGGTTGCCAAGGTCTTGTTGCAGGCGTGGCAGGCAGTCGAGGATGTCCTCGATGGCCGACAGCGCGAAGGTGTCGGAGAGTGGGTTGGCGTTGTGGTTCCAGATCGACTCCAGCGCGTGGGACAGGGCATCCAGCCCGGTGGACACGGTTACGGCAGCCGGCACACTGAGCATCAGCTGCGGGTCGATCAATGCAACGCTGGGCCAGGTGCAGGGCAGGTGCAGCGAGTACTTCTTCTGCTGGCCGGCGTCCCACAGGGTGGCCCAAGGCGTCACCTCGCTGCCGGTGCCGGCCGTGGTTGGCGCGGCTACCAGGGTCTTGTGCCGGGGCGGAACAAACGGTTTGCCACTGGCCAGCAGGTCAAGCAGTTCGTCGAATCGGCCTGAAGCGGTACCGACGATCAGTGCCTTGGCGGTATCGATGGCGCTGCCACCCCCCAATGCCAGCACCGTATCGCAATCGCCGTGCTGGGCCCAGAAGGCTTCGTGCACGCCACGCAGCCAGGCGACATCGGGGTTGGGTTGGACGTTGTCTATCACGCACACCAGGCGCTCGCCCAACAGGCTGCGCACCCTGGCCAGCAGGCCGAGCTGCGCAGCTTCGGGAAAGGTAACCAAGGCGACCTTGCCAGGGCAGTGTTCGGCGATCTGGTCCAGGCTGCCACCGCCGAAAACGGTGGTGACCGGGTTGTGGAAGCAGGCAGGCATAGGCAGTTCCTTATTGTTGTTGGAAGGTGCGGCCATGCTCGACGGCTGGCGGTTTTCGTTCCAATCGATTGATTGCAGGGTGCTATCGGCCAGGCCGATAACGGGACGTGCGGGCATTGCGGGAACTCCAGGCATGGTTTGCCCGTCGCGCGCCCAGCGGGCGCACGTGGCAGGTTGCTTGTGCCGAGGGTAGGGCTGTGGATCAGTGGCGGGCGTTGCCCTGAATTGCATGGCGCAGGCGGTTGGAGGCCAGGTCGGCCAATACCACCATCACGGTGATGACCAGGATGCAGGTGGCGGTTTCCTGGTACTTGAACAGTTTCAGGCTGCTGACCAGCTCGAAGCCCAGGCCACCGGCACCGACCATACCCAGTACCGTGGCCGAACGCAGGTTCACCTCGAAGCGGTACAGCACCACGGCGATCCAGGCCGTGATCACCTGTGGTAGTACGCCGAAAGCGATCACCTGCAGTGGCCGTGCACCGGTCGCCTGCAGCGCTTCAATTGGCCCTTGGTCGATCTCCTCGATGCTTTCGGCAAAGAACTTGCCGAGCATGCCCACGCCATGCAGCGCCAGGGCCAGCACGCCTGGGAAGGGCCCCAGCCCCACCGCGGAGACGAACACCAGGGCCAGGATCAGTTCGTTGATGCTACGAATCACGTTCAGCATCTGCCGGGTGGCCTGGTACAGCCAGCGGTTGCCGTGCAGGTTGCGCGCCGCGAAAAAGCCCAGTGGCACGGCGAGGATGATCCCCAGCAACGTACCCCACAGGGCAATTTGCAGGGTTTCCAGGGCCGGCTGCCAAAGGCTTGGCAGGATGCTCAGGTCGGGCGGCAGCGAGCGGCCAAGGAAATCGCCGATCTGTGGTAGCCCGTTGGCCAACTCGGCCCAGCTCAGTTGTGCGCCTTCGGCGCTCCATTGCAACACCAGAACCACTGTCAGCAGCAGTGCGGCAGTGCCCAGCCAGCCACGGGCGCGGGTGGGTGTATTGACCAGCCATTGGTGGCTTTGTGGGTTCATGCCGAGGCTCCTGTGCCGGTGGTCAGCATCGGCCGGGCCACGGCCAGTGATACTGCGGGCTCATCGGATGAGGGCGTGTGATAGATACGCTGCAGGGCTGCTTCGTCCAAGTGCCCAGGCGGGCCATCGAACACCAGGCGCCCGCTGGCCAGGCCAACGATGCGGTCGGCGAAGGCCCGGGCCAGGTCTACCTGGTGCAGGTTGCACACAACGGTAATGCCGAGGGTGCGGCTGGCTTCGCGCAGGTACTGCATTACCACCTGCGCAGTATTCGGGTCGAGGCTGGCCACCGGCTCGTCGGCCAGGATGACCTGGGGCCGCTGGGCCAGCGCACGGGCGATGCCCACCCGCTGCATCTGCCCGCCAGACAGCGCATCGGTGCGTGAGCCGGCCTTGTGCTCCAGCTCCACCCGGCGCAGGCAGTCACGGGCCAATGCCACGTCGTCGCGGCGGAACAGCTGCAGCAGCGAGGTGAGGGTACTGCAGTGGCCCAGGCGACCGGTCAGTACGTTTTTCAGCACCGACAGGCGCGGCACCACGTTGTGATGCTGGAAGATCATTGCCACTTGCCGGCGCAGGGCGCGTTGATCGGCTGCGCGCATGGCGTTTACCCCGGCTACCTGCAGCTCGCCGCTGTCAGCCTTGGCCAGGCGGTTCATGCAGCGCAGCAGGGTGGACTTGCCGGCACCAGACTGGCCAAGGATCACCACGAATTCACCGGCTTGAACGTCCAGGTCGATGCCGCGCAGCACCGGGTTGTCGGCGTAGCCCTTGGCCAGTCGGCGGATGCGGATCATTTCAGGCTCCGCAGGTCGAGGTCGAGCACCTTGGCCGTGTCGCGAACCACGTTGTAGGCAGCATCGGTGGTTGGCTGGAAGCCATTGAGCATGCCCTGGTCACCCCACGGTACATCCTTGATCTCGGCAAACGCACCGCGCAGTTTGGCCTGCAGTTCGGGGTCGAGGTTCTTGCGCCAGACCATCGGAGATTCGGGAATGTCTGGCGAGGTCCACACCACCTGGAAGTCCTGCTGCTTGACCTGGCCACTGTTCACGGCGCCGGCCAGGATGCGGTCGGCCACGGCGGCGGCATCGACCTTGCGGTTTTCCACGGCGAGGATGCTGGCGTCGTGCGACCCCGAGAAGATCACCCGCGAGAACAGGGCTTTCGGGGCGTGCCCGGCGTGCTCCAGGCCGGCCTTGGGGAACAGGTGGCCGGAGGCAGAGCTGGGGTCGACGAAGGCAAAGGTATGCCCCTTGAGGTCGTCGAGCGTGCGGATGCCGCTGTCTTGGCGGGCAATGATCAGGCTGTGGTAGGCACTGCTGGCGGTCTTCCTGGTCACTGCCACGGCAAAGGCTTCGGCGCCTGCTACCTGGTTGGCAAGGACATAGGAGAACGGGCCGAGGTAGGCGACGTCCAGCTTGCCGGCGCGCAGGGCTTCGATCACCCCGTTGTAGTCGGTGGCAACGTACGGCTTGACCGGCATGCCCAGGCGCGCCTGCAACTGGTCGAGCACTTGCTGGCTGCTCTTGATCATGGCCTGGGAGTCTTCCGACGGGATCAGGCCGACGGTCAGCGCCTGCTGGGCTTGCACGGTGGGGGCGAGCAGCAGTGGCAGCAGGGCAAGGCGGGCACAGCGCAACAGTTTCGGGAGGGGTGTCATGGCAATACCGGAGTGGTTGTTGTCGGTAGTGCCAAAACTAGGGCTGTCATGTGACAGTCACGCCATCAATTCAATATGGGTTTTGCCAGCCAACCATTCAAAGGATCTATGGATGTCCACCGCCCGCTTGCGTACGTTCCTTGCCGTGGCCCGGCATGCCAGCTTCAGTGCCGGGGCCAGGGCCATTGGCCTCAGCCAGCCGACCGCCACCAACCAGGTCCAGGGGCTGGAGCGCGAATTCAACGTCGAACTGTTCCACCGCCGTGGCCGGCGCATCGAGCTGACCGCCGTTGGCCGCGCCTTGTTGCCGATTGCACAGCGGATGTGGATGCTCGAAGCCGAGGCCACCAGCCTGCTGCGCGACAGTGGCCAGCTTAACCGGGGGGAGCTGAAGATCGGTGCGGTGGGGCCGTTCCATGTGATCGAGATGGTCGACCGCTACCGGCAGGCGTATCCACAGATCGACGTGTCGATTCGCGTGGGCAACTCGGCGTCGGTGCTGGCCGATCTTCAGGGCTACGTGACCGATATCGGCGTGTTGGCAGGGCTGCATGATGACCCGGCGTTTGTCGCACAACGCTATGCCAGGCACGCGGTGATCCTGTTTGTCCGCGCCGATCACCCGTTCGCCCGTCATGACCAGGTTCTGCTGCAGGCGTTGCAGGGGCAGCCGTTGCTGCGCCGTGAGCAAGGTTCAACTACGCGGCTGGCGTTGGACAATGCACTGGATGCTGCCCAGGTAACACCGCGTATCGTCATGGAGATCGGCAGCCGCGAGGCGCTGCGCGAGGCGGTGATTCGTGGCATGGGTATTGGTGCGGTGTCCGAGGCAGAATACATCGCCGACCCCCGCTTGAAAGTGATCCGCATCGCACAGGACTCGGTGTATACCGAAACCTACCTGTACTACCTGGCCGAGCGACAGGGCAGCCAGGTCATTGCGTCGTTTCAGCGCACCCTTCAAGGCTGGCACGGCTAAAGGTGCCGTGCCAGTTCAACGCGGCAGGTATCACACCCCTTCGCGGCTGCTCACCCCATCGAGCAAACGCACAATCCCCAACGGGTTAGCGTTTTTCAACGCATCCGGCAGCAGCGCATCCGGGTAGTTCTGGAAACACACCGGCCGCAGGAAACGGTCGATCGCCAAGGTGCCCACCGACGTACCGCGTGCGTCGGAGGTGGCCGGGTAAGGCCCGCCATGCACCATGGCATCCGAAACTTCCACACCGGTCGGGTAGCCGTTGAGCAGCAGACGCCCGGCCTTGCGCTCCAGCAAAGGCACCAGCGAGGCAAAGGCGACCAGGTCGTCAGGTTCGGCAATCAGGGTGGCCGTCAGCTGGCCCTGCAGATGGCGCAGTGCTTCGGTCAGTTGCTGCGCATCGGCCACTTCAACCACCACGGTGGTCGGGCCGAACACTTCTTCCTGCAGCAGCGGGTCGCCGTTCAGCAGCAGGCTTACGTCCGCCTTGAACAGCTGTGGCTGGGCCTGGTTGCCGGTTTGTGGTTGCCCGGCCAGGTGCTGAATACCTGGGTGCGCCAGCAGGTGCTGGACACCGTTCTGGTAGCTGCGCAGGGTACCAGCGTTGAGCATGGTCTGCGGGCCTTGGTCTGCCATGCGTGCAAGCAGTGTTTGCACGAAACGCTCGAACTGCGCCGACCGGATACCCACTACCAGGCCTGGGTTGGTGCAGAACTGCCCGCAACCCACCACCACCGAGGCGGCCAGTTCGCCGGCGACTTGCTCGCCACGGGCTTGCAGCGCCTGGGGCAGGACGATAACCGGGTTGATGCTGCTCATTTCGGCAAACACCGGAATCGGTTGCGGGCGTGCCGCCGCCATGTCGCACAGGGCGCGGCCACCGCGCAGCGAACCGGTAAAACCGACCGCCTGGATGGCCGGGTGCTTGACCAGCGCTTCGCCCACGCCGGCACCGTAGATCAGGTTGAAAACGCCTGCCGGCATGTCGCTGCTGGCCACCGCGCGGTCGATGGCTGCGGCCACATGGGCGGCAGTGAGCATGTGCCCGCTGTGCGCCTTGAACACCACCGGGCAGCCGGCAGCCAGCGCCGAGGCCGTGTCCCCGCCAGCGGTGGAGAAGGCCAGGGGGAAGTTGCTGGCGCCGAACACGGCCACCGGGCCCACGCCGATGCGGTACTGGCGCAGGTCCGGGCGCGGCAGCGGGGTGCGCTGGGGCAGGGCGCGGTCGATACGAGCGGCGTAGAAGTCGCCACGGCGTACCACTTCGGCAAACAGGCGCAGCTGGTTGCTGGTGCGGCTGCGTTCACCACGGATGCGCGCTTCGGGCAGCGCGGTTTCGCGCATCACATGCTGGATGAAGTCATCACCCAATGCGTCCAGCTCGTCGGCGATGGCGTCGAGGAAGGCGGCGCGCTGGGCCGGGCGGGTGCTGCGGTAGGCCGGGTAGGCGGCCTCGGCGGCCTGCACGGCGGCCTCGACCTCATCGCCGGTCGCCTGATGGAAGGCGTAGGGCAGCGGCTCACCGGTATGGGCGTCGACGCTGTTCAGCAGCACGTCACCGTTGCCGCTGAGTTGGCCGGCGATGTGGTTCAGGCGGTGTTCGATGGACATTTCGTCTCCCGTTGGCAATGACAGTCGTTGGGGTTGGACTGTAGGGGGCGAACGGGGGGCTGAATAATGATTAATACGGATCGGGTGATAACGGCCAGTTATCACCCGACGTTCGGCCTCATTCGGCCATCTGCAACTCCGGCAATTTCACCCGGAATGCGCGCGTCAGGCCCATCAGCACTACCAGGCCCATGCCCAGCCAGCACAGGCCAATGGTGAACGACAGGCTGGTCAGGCTGCTCCACAGCCACAGCGTGCTGAGAAAACCCAGCCCAGGAATGGCACCGTACAGCAGGTAGTTGCGGCCGCCGCGCAGTTTCTGGTCGACCAGGTAGTGCTTGACCACCGCCAGGTTCACCGCCGAGAAGGCGAACAGCGCGCCAAAGCTGATCATGTTGGCGACGGTATCGAGGGTGATCACCAGGGCGATCATCGACACCAGGCTGACCACCAGGATGGCCGTGGCCGGCACGCGCTTTTTCGTCGCCAGCTGGCCGAACGCCCGCGGCAATGCGCCGTCGCGGCCCATGGCGAACAGCACGCGCGATACGCTGGCCTGGGACACCATGGCCGAGGCGAAGCAGCCGGCCACGTAGGTGGCGGTGAACGCGGTTACCAGCAGCTCGCCGCCTACCCGGCGCATCACGTCCACCGAAGCCGAATCGGGGTCGGCGAAGCTGCCCCAGTCGGGGAACACCATCTGTGCGCAGTACGACACTACCAGGAACAGCAGGCCACCGATCAGCGACACGGCCAGAATCGCCACGGGAATGCGGTAGGTCGGGTTGCTGGTTTCCTCAGCCATGGTCGACACCGCGTCGAAGCCGAGGAACGACAGGCACAGCACGGCGGCGCCGGTCATGATCAGCGGCACACTGAAGCCTTCGTGGTGAAAGGGCGCCAGCAGCGACACCGGCTCTGCCTGCCCACTGAGCTTGAGCACGGACAGGGCGACGAAGACGATGATGAACACCAGCTGCACCACCACCAGGATCCAGTTGACCCGGGTGATCGACTCGATACCGATCAGGTTGAGGAAGGTGACCAGGGCTATGGAGCCGGCCACCCACACCCAGGCGTGGATGGCCGGGAAGTATTCCGACATATAGATGCCGATCAGCAGGTAGCTGAGCAGCGGTAGAAAGATGTAGTCAAGCAGCAATGTCCAGCCGGTGATGAAGCCGATGTGGCTACCGAAGGCTTTGCGCGTGTAGGTGTAGACCGACCCGGAGTAGGGGTGGGCCTGGACCATGCGGCCATAGCTGTAGGCGGTCAGCAGCATGGCGGCGAGGGTCAGCAGGTAGGCGGTGGGCAGGTGCCCTTTGGTCATCTGAGTGACCAGCCCGTAGGTGGTGAATACGGCCAGGGGCACCATGTAGGCCAGGCCGAACAGCACCAGGGCGGTCATCCCCATGGACTTGCGCAAGCGGCCGGTGCTGGCGTCGGGTTGTGTGGGTGCATGCGGGGTGGGGCTATGTGCGGGGCTATGGGCTGTACTTGTTGTTGTATGCATTGCTAACTCCTGGAAAGGGATGCAGGACACCGCAGTACGCGAGCAGGCTCGCTACCGGTGGGCGTTGTGCAAGGAGGTCGAGCGAAAGGCTCGCAGCGCTGGGCGGGTTGATGCTCCCACACCCTGCAGGCACCCGGAATCACCCTTTGGGGTGAGCAGGGGCGGACCTTGTCCGGCTCACCCCAAAGGGTGATTTCGGTGTCCGCAGGGCCGTGGGAGTATCTGGTCAACAACGCACCGCACAGGCGGCGGTGCCACTGAAAAGAAACGGCAGGCCCACAGTGACGACTCAATTGCTTTCAGAACACTGGTTCGAGCACCAGGCCAAGGTCACCGAGGCAATCGGCCGGCCGGGCTTTGCCGCCAACCTGTTTGCCGCACTGGGTGTGATCCGGCCCATCCAGGCCACCACGGTGTACCTGTACCCGCACGATGGCATGCCCTGCGCGCTGTTCGAGCAGGACGACAAGGCGCCTTGGCAGCCCGAGGGCAATGTCAGCCGCTACCTGTCTGGCTTCTACCTGCTCGACCCGTTTTACGGTGCTTGCGTGGAACAGGTCGAATCCGGCTGTTACGGCCTGTTCGAGGTGGCGCCCGACCATTTCGAGGTCAGCGAGTACTACCAGTCGTTCTACCGCCACTCGCACCTTGAGGATGAGCTCAACTACATCCTGCAGGTGGCGAACGGGCAAAGCCTGGCGGTTTCGCTGGCCTTCACCGACAAGCTCGATGGGCAAAGCCGCACGCTGTTCGGGCTTGTCACGCCTTGGGTGCTGGCGGTACTCAGCAAGCATTTTGCCGGGCTGGACAGCCGCGCCGGGCGCTTCGAGAACATCCTCGAGCAACGCATCCACGCCGCGCTGAACAACTTCGGCAGCTCGTTGCTGACCGAGCGTGAATGCCGCATCGCCCAACTGATTCTGCGCGGTCACTCGACCAAGTCGCTGGCCGAGCGTCTGGGGGTGTCGGAAGACACCATCAAGTCGCACCGCAAGAACGTCTACGCCAAGCTAGACATCGGTACCCAGTCCGAGCTGTTCTCCCTGTTCATCGACGCGCTGGCCAATGCCCAGGGCGTGCTGGGCAAGGACCCGCTTGAAAGCTACATGGGCAAGCTGCGCTGAGTGCCAGCCACCCTGCAACCCCACCGCAAAGGAAAACCAACAATGAACGCGCCTTTCGCCCCGCAACGCCAGACCCGCGACTACCAGGCAGCCGATGCCGCCCACCACATCCATGCCTTCCTCGACCAGAAGGCGCTGAACGCCGAAGGGCCACGGGTGATCGTCGGTGGCGAGCGCCTGCACCTGTGGGACAGCGAGGGCAAGCGCTACCTGGATGGCATGTCCGGCCTGTGGTGCACCCAGCTTGGCTATGGCCGCCGTGACCTGACTGCCGCCGCCGCCACGCAGATGGACCAGCTGGCCTACTACAACATGTTCTTCCACACCACCCACCCGGCGGTGATCGAACTGTCCGAGCTGCTGTTCAGCCTGCTGCCAGGGCACTACAGCCACGCGATCTACACCAACTCCGGCTCCGAGGCCAATGAGGTGCTGATCCGTACCGTGCGCCGCTACTGGCAGGTGGTCGGCCAGCCCAGCAAGAAGGTCATGATCGGCCGCTGGAACGGCTACCACGGCTCGACCCTGGCGGCCACGGCGCTGGGCGGCATGAAGTTCATGCACGAAATGGGTGGGCTGATTCCGGACGTGGCGCACATCGACGAGCCGTACTGGTACGCCGAGGGTGGCGAGCTGACCCCGGCCGAGTTCGGCCGCCGCTGCGCCCTGCAACTGGAGGAAAAAATTCTCGAGCTGGGTGCCGAAAACGTTGCCGGCTTCATTGCCGAACCGTTCCAGGGCGCGGGCGGCATGATTTTCCCGCCAGAAAGCTACTGGCCGGAAATCCAGCGCATCTGCCGCCAGTACGACGTGCTGCTGTGCGCCGATGAAGTGATCGGTGGCTTTGGCCGCACCGGCGAATGGTTCGCCCATGAATACTTCGGCTTCGAGCCCGACACCCTGTCGATTGCCAAAGGCCTGACCAGCGGCTATGTGCCAATGGGCGGTCTGGTACTGAGCAAGCGCATTGCCGAGGCGTTGGTGGAGCGTGGCGGGGTGTTCGCCCACGGCCTGACCTATTCCGGCCACCCGGTGGCGGCGGCGGTGGCCATTGCCAACCTCAAAGCGTTGCGCGACGAAGGCATCGTGCGCCAGGTAAAGGACGACACCGGGCCGTACCTGCAACGCATCCTGCGTGAGGAGTTCGCCGATCACCCGTTGATCGGCCAGGTGCAGGGGGCAGGGTTGGTGGCGGCGCTGCAGTTCGCCGAGCACAAGCCGACGCGCAAGCGCTTTGCCAACGAGAACGACCTGGCCTGGCAGTGCCGCACCTTTGGTTTCGAGGAAGGGGTGATCATTCGTTCGACCCTGGGCCGGATGATCATGGCGCCGGCCTTGATCGCCAACCACAGCGAGCTGGATGAGCTGGTGGAGAAAACCCGGATTGCCGTTGACCGCACGGCGCGGTTGGTCGGCAAGCTCTAACCCGCTCGCAAGCCCGGCACACTTCCTGTTGGAGCGGATAAACCCGCCCCAGCAGGGAGCGCGTAGCCTTTACGAAAAGACTGCTCCAAAGCGATCAGGAGTACAAATGTACACCCTCGAATTCTGGCAACAACGCGCCTCGGACCTGTACCTGCCGTCCCAGGCGTTGATCAACGGCAAACCCGTCAACGCACAGGACGGCGCCACCTTCGCCGCCATCAACCCCGCCACCAACAAGGTATTGGCACAGGTGACTGCCTGCGGCCAAACCGAGGTCGACCTGGCTGTCGCCAGTGCCCGCCGAGCTTTCGAGCAAGGCCCGTGGCCACGCATGGCCCCTGGGGAGCGCAAGAAGGTGCTGCTGCGCTTGGCCGAGCTGATCATGGCCCATCGCGAAGAACTGGCCTTGCTGGACTCGCTGAACATGGGCAAGCCGGTGATGGATGCCTACAACATCGACGTGCCGGGCTCGGCACATGTGTTCGCCTGGTACGGTGAGGCGCTGGACAAGCTGTACGACCAGGTGGCGCCCACCGCGCCGAATGCGCTGGCCACCATCACCCGCGAAGCACTGGGTGTGGTCGCGGCCGTGGTGCCGTGGAACTTCCCCCTCGACATGGCCGCCTGGAAGCTTGCCCCGGCGTTGGCCGCCGGCAATAGCGTGGTGCTCAAACCCGCCGAACAGTCACCGTTCTCGGCCTTGCGCCTGGCCCAACTGGCGCTGGAAGCGGGCTTGCCGGAAGGCGTGCTGAACGTGGTGCCGGGGCTGGGCGAGCAGGCCGGGCAGGCGCTGGGCCTGCACCCGGATGTGGACTGCCTGGTGTTCACCGGCTCTACCCAGGTGGGCAAGTACTTCATGCAGTATTCGGCGCAGTCCAACCTCAAGCAGGTGTGGCTGGAGTGCGGCGGCAAGAGCCCCAACCTGGTGTTCGAAAACTGCCAGGACCTGGACCTGGCTGCGGAAAAGGCCGCCTTCGGCATTTTCTTCAACCAGGGTGAGGTGTGCTCGGCCAACTCGCGGCTGTACGTGCAGCGCGCCATCCATGATGAATTTGTCGAGCGTCTGCAGGCCAAGGCCCGCCAGTGGTTGCCGGGTAACCCGCTGAACCCGGCGAGCCGCGCCGGGGCCATTGTCGATGCCGAGCAGACTGGGCGCATCGAGGCCGCCATTGCGCGTGCCGGGCAAGAGGGCGCGCGGTTGGTGTGTGGTGGCCGGCGCCTGACCCTCGACGGTTCGGACAACTACATCGAGCCGACTATCTTTGCCGGTGTCGAGGGCCGCATGAAGCTGGCGCGCGAAGAGGTGTTCGGGCCGGTGCTGGCCGTCAGCGCCTTCGACACGGAAGAAGAAGCGGTGCGCCTGGCCAACGACAGCATCTATGGCCTGGCGGCCTCGGTGTGGAGCGATGACTTCAACCAGGTACACCGGGTCGCGCGGGCGTTGAAGGCCGGCACCGTGTCGGTGAACACGGTTGATGCACTGGATGTGACGGTGCCATTCGGCGGGGGCAAGCAGTCGGGCTTTGGCCGCGACCTGTCGCTGCATTCGTTCGACAAGTATTCACAACTCAAGACCACCTGGTACCAGTTGCGCGCCTAAGCGCCTGGCGCACTATTTGCCGTGCCTGTGAGATCGAGCGCCGCCCGCGCGGCGCTCGATCTCACAGGCGCTGCAAATCCACCGGCAGGCACCTGAACGGCCTAACCCCATACTAATTTCCGTAACCCCAGCAAAAAGCTCACGCGCACTCTACACTGCTCCGGATATCAGCCAAGGCAATGCGCCATACATGGAGTACCTGGGATGGGCTACGTGTCGAATGGTCGTGCCTCTGGAAACGCCGGATGGGGTATTTCACTGCAGTGGCTGGTGGCGCTGGCCATTGTGCTGGGTATGCTGCTGCTGGGCGCCGCCCTGGCCTGGCAAGGCTATCGCGGCATTCGCCAGACCCTGGTAGCCGCCGCAGGCGATTCCGCCTTGCAAATGGGTAAGACCATCGACGAGCGCGCCCGGCGCCTGATCGACCCGGCGCAAAGCAGTATCCGCCTGCTTGCCTACAACCCAGCCGCGCACACCCTGGCGCAGCGCCTGGAGCGGTTGCCGCAGCTGGTGGAAACGCTCGACGCCAACCGCATGCTTAGCGCCGCCTACCTGGGCTACCCCAATGGTGATTTCTTGCTGGTACGGCGCTTGCGTGACCCGCAATTGCTGCAACTTTTCAGCGCGCCACCAGGCACGGTGTTTCTGGTGCAAAGCGTCAACCGTGAGGGTGGGGCGGTACAAGGCGAATGGCGCTTCTACGACCGGGCATTGAACTTGTTGCAGACCCAGGCCAAACCCGAGTACCGCTACGATCCGCGCCTGCGTCCGTGGTTCGTCGAAGCCGCAGCACAAGCCACCACCGTGCTGACCCGCCCCTACGTGTTTTTCACCACCCGGGAAGTCGGCCTGACCATGGCCCAGCGCAGCGTCGACGGGGGGACCGTGATCGGCATGGACGTGTCGGTCAATGACCTGGCCAGCGAAACCCAGGACTTGCGCATGACGCCCGGCACCGAGATTGTCGTGGTCGATGACCAGGGCCGCGTGGTGGCCTACCCAGACCTGCAACGGGTGATCGTGCACGAGGGGCAGGGGGTGCGCCTGTCGAGCGTTGGCGAACTGGGTATTGCCAGCTTGCAGCACCTGTTTGCCGACCTGCCGGCAGGCACCCAGCCGCAGCCTTACCTGGTGGATGGCCTGACCTGGTACGGCATGCGCGTGCAACTGACCACCTTGGCCGGGCAGAACCTGCAAGTGCTGATTGCCGTGCCGGCTGATGAGTTGCTGGCCGGCGCACGCAAGGTGTTGTTCGAGCAGTTGCTCTGGACAGCGGCACTGATGGTCGTCCTGCTGGTGCTCGGCGGTGTGATTGGCCGGCGCATCGCTCGCCCGTTGCGGCGTTTGGCCGAACAGGTGCAGGGCCTGGCCGGTTTCGATTTCGGCCGTGAAGTGGGGGTGCATTCGCGGGTGACCGAGGTGCGTGAGTTGAGCCAGGTGCTGAGCCGCATGTCTGGCACCATCGGCAACTTCCAGGCGATTACCCTCACGCTCAGCCGCGAACGCGACCTGGAGCACATGCTTGATGGTGTTTTGAGCCACCTGGTGAAGGCCGCAGGGGTCAACGCCGGCGTGGTGTACCTGTACGACGACGAGCGTGCACTGCTGCGCCTGGCCGCCTCTTGCCGTGGCGAGCAGTACCCGGTTGAACTGGTCGTGGACAAAGGCGACCAGCAGCGCCTGGCCGTTGCGGTGACCCAAGCCCTTGGCTTGCACGAGCATAGCCTGGCCGTGGTGCTCAATGACCGTAGCCAAGCGCTGCTGGGCATTCTGCTGTTGCAACTGGACGAAGCGCCTGGGCGTGCGCAGGCAGGTCAGCCGTTCCGGCGCTTTGTCGAGGAGCTGTCCGGGGTGGCGGCGGTGGCCATCGAGACGCGCCAGCTGGCCGAAGCCCAGCGGCGTCTGATGGATGCCATGATCAAGCTGCTGGCCGACGCCATCGATGCCAAGAGCCCCTACACCGGCGGCCACTGCGAACGGGTGCCCCAGCTGGCGCAGATGCTGCTGGACCAGGCCGTGGCAGCTGACAGTGGCCCCTACGCCAGCTTCAGCATGACCGAGGCCGAACGTTACGAATTCCGTGTGGCAGCCTGGTTGCACGATTGTGGCAAGGTCACCAGCCCCGAGTACGTGGTGGACAAGGCGACCAAGCTTGAGACCCTGTACAACCGCATTCATGAAGTGCGCATGCGTTTTGAAGTGCTCTGGCGCGATGCTGAACTTACCTACTGGCAGGGCCTGGCCAGCGGTGCCGAGCCGCAGGCCTTACGACGTGCCTTGAGCGTTGCCCAGGCCGAGCTGCAGGGCGACTTTGCCTTCGTCGCCCAGGCCAACATCGGCGGCGAGTTCATGCAGGACGCCGATATCCAGCGCTTGCAACAGATCGGCCAGCGCCGCTGGCTGCGCCATTTCGATAACCGCCTGGGTATCTCCCGTGATGAAGCGGAGCACCTTGCCGGCGTGGCGCAACCTGCGCTACCGGTAGCGGAACCATTGCTGGCCGACCGCCCCGAGCACTGTGTGCCCTGGGGCGCTCGCACGCCGCCGGTGGGCAAGGACGACCCGCGCAATACCTGGGGGTTCGACATGCGCTTGCCAGCCCACGCCAGCAACCACGGCGAGCTGTACAACCTGGCGATCCGCCGTGGCACGCTGAATGACGAAGAGCGGTTCAAGATCAACGAGCACATCGTGCAGACCATCATCATGCTCAGTTCATTGCCGTTCCCGCGCCACCTCAAGCGGGTACCCGACATCGCAGGCAACCACCACGAGAAGATGAACGGCAGCGGTTACCCGCGCCGGCTGGGCGAGCAGGACCTGGGCATTGCAGAACGGGTGATGGCGATTGCCGATATCTTCGAGGCGCTGACAGCGGCCGACAGGCCTTACAAACCGCCGAAGACCTTGTCCGAATCGGTGAAGATCATGGTGTTCATGGTCCGCGACGGGCACCTCGACGGGCAACTGCTGCAGCTGTTCATCAGCAGCGGGGTGTACCGCCAATACGCCGAGCGCTTCCTGCGCGCCGAACAGATCGACGAGGTGGATGTGGCCTACTGGCTGGAGCAGATACGCTGCCCGGCCTGAGCGCTACTGCTTGCCCAGGCGCTTGTACAAGGTAGTGCGCGAGATACCGAGTTCCTTGGCGGCGGCGCTGACGTTACCGGCATGGGCCAGCAGGACGCGCTCGATCACTTCCTGGGTAGCGTCGGCAAGGTTGCACGACGTCACGTGCGCCTGGCCTTGCAGGTCGTCGGGAAGGTGCTGCAGGTTGATGCACGGTTCGCCAGCGGCCAGCACCCCGACCAGGCGCGCCACGTTGTCCAGTTGCCGCAGGTTGCCCGGCCAGTGGTAGGCCTGCAATTGGCGCCTGGCCTCTGCCGCCAGCGGCGGGAAGCCTGGGCGCTGGAAGAAATTGTCGATCAGTTGCGCCTTGTCCAGGCGCTGTTCCAGGGCAGGCAGGGCCACGCGCAGGCCGTCCAGGCGGTAGAACAGGTCCTCGCGAAAGCCGCCGCTGCTCACCAGGCTGGCGAGGTCCTTGTGGGTGGCGGCGATGACGTGGGCCTTCAGCGCCACGCTGCTGGTGCTGCCAACACGGGTGATCTGCCGCTCCTGCAAGGCACGCAGCAGCCGGCTTTGCAGGGCCAACGGCATGTCACCGATTTCGTCCAGCAGCAAGATGCCGTCGCCGGCGGACTCCAGCAGGCCCACGGCGCCGCCTTTGCGAGCGCCGGTGAAGCTGCCTTCGGTGTAGCCGAACAGTTCAGCTTCGATGAGGCTCTCGGGCAGGGCTGCGCAGTTGATTGCAATGAACGGGGCCTGTGGGCAGCAGTGTTCGTGCAGCGCCTTGGCGAACACTTCTTTACCAGAACCGGTCGGCCCGGTGATCAGCACCGGCAGGTTCCCAGCCACGGCCTTGCAGGCATCTGCGAAGCGGGCGTTGACCCGCCGGTCGCTGCCCAGCGCCGTGTGGCTGGCCCGCAGTGGCCGTGGCTTGGCGGCAGGCTGCGCCAATAGCCGGCCATACAGGCGAGAGCCGTCGGCCAAGGCCAGCAGCTGCGGCGAGTCATCCAGGCCGTTGTGGCCAGGGCGGTCGAACAGTTGCTCCAGCGTCAGCCCTTCAGGGCGGTAGCTGGGCACGCCCAGCAACTGCTGTGCGGCGCGGTTGGCTGCGTACACCGTGCCATCGTCGTGCACGGCTAGCAGCGCCTGCAGTGGCGAGCCGAGCAGCCTTGGGTCGTGTTGCAGCTCCAGGATGCGGCAGCCCGGCAGGCCGTGGAAGAAATTGTTTTCGGTCGCCAGCGCCGCATGTTTGAGGCGTTCGAGCATGGTCCCGGCATTGCGTGTGCCGATACCGGTCAGGTCCAGCGCCCCGAGCAGCTCGCCATTGACCCCGCGCAATGGCACGCTGACGCAGAAAAACTGGGCAAACTCCTGCAGGTAATGCTGGTTGCCGGCAACGATCGCCGGCAGGCCGTCCATCAGCGTGCAGGCCGGGGCAGTGGTGCCGACGTCGACCTCGCTGACCCGGCGCCCGGTGTGCAGGGCCGACAACGGGCCGTCGATGCCTGATGGCTTGCGGGTCTGGACAATGCGGTTATCCGGGTTGACGCAAAACAGCATCCAGTGCGAATCGCCAATCAGTTCCCATAACCGTTCCAGCTCTGGCTGCACGCAGGCAGCCAGTTGGCTGTCGGCCTCGGTCAGTGGCAGCACATCCAGCTGCCCGTGTGCCAGGCGCGGTTGCCACGGGCTGAGCCCGGCGGCCCTGGAACGCTCCCACGAACGCTCGATAGGTTCCGGCAGCAGCCCGTTGGGCAACGGCAGGCCTTCGGCGAACTGCTGGCGGGCGCTGTGCAACTGGAGTTGTAGGCGATCCATGGGTACACCTTGTGAGGGTTTACGGCACGCTGCTGACTGCGCACGTTGCGCCGCTGCCAGCAGCGCGTCAAGGCTGCCGAGCATCAGAACAGCAGCAGCGCCCGCAGGTTGACCCCGGTGTCCTCCTGGAAACCACCGACCACGCGGGTGTCGTGGGTCAACTGGCCGCTCAACTGCACGGTGCTGCCGACCATCTGCTGAAACTCCAGACGCATTTGCTGCACCTCGGTCTTCTGCCCCGTGTAGTCGCCCGACAGGTGCTGCTTGCCGCCTTCGCTGGCGGAGAAGCCCAGGGCCAGGCGCTGGGCCGGGTTGAAGTCGTAGCGCAGGTTGGTCTGCAACTGGTAGGTCGTGTCCTGGCGCAATGTCTGGCTGCCGCTGCCGGCCTTGTCGTTGCTGCCATAGAACACGGCATCGGCATACCACTCCATGGACCAGCGGCCCCACAGCGGTTCTACCCAGCCCAGTTGCAGGTCGCCTTTCCAGCGGTTTTCGCCCAGGTTCACACCGGCGCCGCGGTCGTATTGGCCCCACGGCAGGTACAGCAGTGGGGTAATGCCGAAGTAGCGGCCGCTGGCGCCCAGCCCAGGCTGGTTTACCAGCCAGAAGGTGGCACCGATGATCGGGTCGGCCATGCCGCTGTTGCTGCCCAGCGACTGCCCGCCAACCTTCACGTCGTAGACATGGCCAAAGGGCAGCAGCAATTGCGGGTCCACCGTGATACCGCCGATTTCGGTGAAATGGATCAGGCGCAGGATGCTGATGTTGGAACGCAGGCTGGTGCCGTGCGTGGCGTCGGGCGCACCGTCGCCGTTGAAGCGGTCGGCGCGGCTGAATTGCTGGTACCAGGCGGCGACGTTGGTGCCTGGGGGCAGCGCCGTGTAGTCGCCGGCATTCACATCGACAGCCAGGGCCTTGGCTGAAACCAGCACGCAGGCCAGCATGCCCCAGGCAAGGCTGGAGTTCTTTGTCATGTCAGGGGTTCCCTTGTTCTTGTTATGGCGTGGGGCAGCCCTTGGCTGCCCCTGGGGGCGTTACTTCTGGATACGGATGATCGGTTTCAGCGTCAGGCCTTTTTCGCTGTCCTCGGCGGCCTGGTTGATCTGTTCGAAGTCATAGAAACGCACCAGCTTGTCGAAGGCGAAGCGGCCCTGCAGGTACAGGTTGACCAGCTCGGGGATGAACTTCTTCGGCACGCTGTCACCCTCGACGATGCCGCGAATGACCTTGCCGCCCAGCAGCAGGTCGTTGACGTCGAACTGTGCAGTGGTGCCCAGCGGCGGCGCACCGACCACCCCCAGTGCGCCACGGCTGCCAAGGGCATCCACGGCCTGGCGCAGCACTTCCGGGCGCCCCGTGGACTCCAAGGCGAACTGCACGCCGCCGCCGGTGATTTCGCGGATGGCTGCCACCGGGTCGGTTTCACGGCTGTTGACCACGTGGGTGGCGCCCAGCTCCAGGGCCAGTGCCAGACGCGAAGGCACAACGTCGACCGCGATGATGGTGGCGGCGCCTGCCACTTGCGCGGCCAGCACGGCGGACAGGCCCACCGCACCGCCGCCAAAGGCGGCAAAGGCGCTGCCCGGGGTGACCTTGAGCGAGTTGATCACCGCGCCGGCGCCGGTCTGAATACCGCAACCCAGCGGGCCAAGCAGCTCGATTGGCGCTTCCTTGGGCACCCGCACGGTGTTGTTCTCGCGCCCCAGTGCGTAGGTGGCGAACGACGACTGGGCGAAGAAGTGGTCATTCAGGGCGTGGCCTTGTTCATCCTGCAGCGCATGTTCGCCTTCGGGGCCAGCACCACTGAAATTGCGCCCGAAAAAGTCCTGGCAGTAGGCGGCCTGGCCGGCGTCGCAGGCCAGGCAGTGGCCGCAGTAGCCGTAGGTCATCACCACGTGGTCGCCCACGGCCAGGTTCTGTACCAAAGGGCCAACGGCCTCGACGATGCCAGAGCCTTCGTGCCCCAGCACCGCTGGCAGCGGTACGGGGTAGTACTGGTCGCGCACGATCATGTCGGTGTGGCACATGCCGGTGGCGACGATGCGCACCAGCACCTCATCACCTTGCGGCGCACGAATACGCGCCTGTTCCAGCACGAAGGGGGCGCCTTTGCCACGGGTGACGGCAGCTTGAATGGGGCGAAACAGAGGTGTTGTCATTGTTATTGTTCTCCGGGGTTACAGGGGGTAGGCAGGCGCTTGGCCCTTGAGGGTCAGCCATTGCCATTGGGTGAACTCTTCCCAGTTGGCGGCGCCACCGATGCTGCTGCCGTTGCCGGATGCACCCACGCCGCCGAAGGGGTTGATGACCTCGTCGTTGACGGTCTGGTCGTTGATATGCAGAAGCCCGGTGCGCAATTGTTCGCCCAGGCGCAAGGCGCGGCCGGTATCGCGCGACAGGATGGCAGCGCTCAAGCCGTAGTCCGTGTCGTTGGCTAGTTCCACGGCCTGCTCATCGCTATCGAACGGCACCACCACGGCCACGGGGCCAAAGATTTCCTCGTGAAATGCCGGGTTGTCACGCTGCACGTCGCTGAGCACGGTCGGCTGGAAGAACAGCCCGTCAGCCGCACCGCCGGTTGCCAGCGTTGCCCCGGCAGCGCGTGCGGCGTCGACGATGCGCAAGGCGTTGTCACGCTGGGCCGCGTTGATCAGCGGGCCTAGGTGTACCTGGCCGCTGGCCGGGTCGCCCACCGTCAGGCTGCGTGCCTTGGCCACCAGGCGCGCGACGAACGCGTCATAGATGCCCCGTTGCACCAGCACCCGGCCGGTCGACATGCAGATTTGCCCCTGGTGCAGGTACACCCCCCAGGTAGCGTTGGCGATGGCCAGGTCCAGGTCGGCGTCGTCGAGGATGATCAACGAGTTCTTGCCTCCCAGTTCGAGCGAGACTTTCTTCAGGTGGCGACCGGCAGCTTCGCCCACTTTGCGGCCAGCGGCGGTGGAACCGGTGAACTGGATCATCGCCACGCTGGGTGACGCAGTCAGCGCTGCACCGGCCTCTGCGCCGCCCGGCAGCACATGCAGCACGCCTGCCGGCAAACCTGCCAGCTCGAAGATGCGGGCGATGACATGGCCGCCGCACACTGCGGTGCGCGGGTCGGGCTTGAGCACGACCGCATTGCCCGTGGCCAGTGCCGGGGCAACCGCACGCATGGCCAGGTACAGCGGGAAGTTGAACGGTGAAATGACTCCGATCACGCCCAGCGGGCGGCGCCGCGCGATGCTCAGGCGGCCGGCTGTGGAAGGCAGTACTTCGCCTTGGCTGCGCGAGGGAAGGGCACAGGCTTCGTGCAGCGCTTTGATGCTGATGGAGGCCTCGAAGCCGGCCTTGGCCTGGGTCGAGCCACTTTCGCGAACGATCCAGTTGGCGATCTCGGCCTGGTATTGCTCGGCGATAGCGGCGGCCTTGCGCAGGACTTTGGCGCGTTCGTCGTAGGGCAGGGCATACCAACTGCGCTGGGCCGTGGCGGCCTCGCGCGCGCTTTGCTCCACCTGTTTGGCACCGGCGTTGGCCAGGGCACCCAGTGCCACGCCATTGCCAGGGGAGGTAACGGCGGTGGCGGGCAGCTCACCGGGTACCCAGGTACCGGTGAACAGCCGCTCGTTCCAGAGTTCGTTGGGCAGTAAGGTATCCACGCAAAGCATCCTGTGTTGTTGTGTTCACGGATGCTTGTTGCAGGGGGTGTGCCAAGGTGCAGCGGCCATAGAATTCAGGAGCTGCGGGCCTGGCGGTGTTCACAACCTGAACAATCGACGGTTTTGCGAGTGTTCATTTTCTGAACAGGGCGCTGCAAGCCTTTCGGCTTGCCTCACTCGTATCCTTGCGCCCCGGCAATATGCCGCCCGGCCACATAGCCGAAGGTCAGCGCCGGCCCCAGGTTGATGCCGCCCGATGGGTACCAGCCACCAAACACGCTGGCCATGTCGGTACCCGCCGCATACAAACCTGCAATCGGCTGCCCGGCCTCATCCAGCACCCGGGCATTGCCGTCGGTGCGCAGCCCGGCAAAGGTGCCGAAGCAGCCGGGCTGTACTTTCACCGCATAGAACGGCCCGTGCTCGATGGGTGCCACGCAAGGGTTGGGGCCTTTGTGCCCAGGGTCGCCTTGCTTACGGTTGAACGGCGTGGAGCCCCGGCCAAAGGCGGGGTCCTGGCCATTGCGTGCGTGCTTGTTGAAGTCGCTGACCGTGGCCCTTAACCCGGCCGGGTCAATGCCGCAGGCATCCGCCAACGCTTCCAGCGTGGCGCCTTGCTTGAGGTAGCCGCTGCGCACATGGGGCCCCACCGGCAACGGCGCGGGGCGGGCGTGGCCCAGCCCGTAGCGGCGCAGGAACCGATGGTCGCAGACCAGCCACGAACACACCGCTTCATCCTGCGGCACCGCCGCGACCATCGCCGATACATAGTCGTAGTAGCCATGCGCTTCATTGACGAAGCGCTTGCCGTTGGCCAGCACGCCGATAATGCCCGGCTTGCCGCGCTCGATAATGTGCGGAAAATGGCCGACGCTGCCGTCGCGGTGCGGCACCTGCGAAACCGGTGCCCAGGCCACCGGCGATTTCAAGTCGGTGGCAACCACGCCACCGGCAGATTCCCCCAGGCGCAGGCCATCGCCCGAGCAGCCCTTGGGCGGCAGCGCCAGGTTGTCGTGGCCGCTGGCATCGCGGGGGAACAATTGCCGGCGGCGGGCGTTGTCGTTGGGGAAGCCGCCTGCCGCCAGCACTACGGCCTTGGCGCGAATCAGCTGCTCGCCCTGCGGTGTGGCCACCCGTGCCCCGCGCACCTGGCCATCCTCGACCAGCAGGTGCTTGGCCGGCGCCGACTCTTGCAGGTGCACGCCCAGGTCCTGCGCCGATTTGGCCAGGCGCGCCACCAGCGCCACGCCGTTGACCAGGTGCATCGCCCGGCCGTAGCGGGCCAGGTGGTACAGGTGGCGGCCAAAGCGTTTGCACACATGCAGCAGGGCTTTGGGCGAGCGGGTCATGTTGAGAAAAGCAGCAAGGTCGGCGCCGGCCATGATCGGCATGCCCATGAACGAGGTTTCGCGCAGGGTCTTGCGCAAGCGCGGCAGCAGGGCGCCAACCTCGCGGGCGTCATAGGGCGCGGCGATCACCTGGTGCCCGCCCTGGGCTGCCCCCGGTGTGTCGCCATGCATGTCGGGTATACCGTTGCCGTCGGCAAACTGCAACGCCGTGTGCTTCTCGAAAAACGCCACCATGTGCGGGCACGCTTCAAGGAAGGCATCGACGCGCTCGGCGTTGTAGTTAGCCCCCAGTTCATGGCGCAGATAAGTGCGTGGCTGTTCGATGTCTTCTACGATGCCGGCCCTGCGCGCCAGTGGATTGCGCGGCGCCCAGGCCCAGCCACCGGACCAGGCGGTGGCACCGCCAAACACCGGTTCCTTCTCCACCAGGATCACCTTCTGCCCATGCCAGGCAGCCGTTACGGCCGCAGCCAGCCCGGCGGCGCCAGAGCCTATGACCAGTACATCGCATTCGGTTTCGAAGGGAGCGGAAGGCATCACGGGATTCCTGTATTGTTATTGGAACAAGGTTCCATATTCTTGTCGGCAGCGTCTCGGCCTGCAAGGGCAGGCGGGTTGTGCCAGGCAAGTACTGGGCGATCATCGGACATTCACAGTCGCTGGCGCTGCGCTGGCTAGCGACGATGTGGAATCATCTTCTAGAATTCGCAAAAAAATCAGGGACCTGTGTCATGGCTGGTAGTCAGATCGAACGCGCCTTCAGTCTTGTAGAAAGCCTTGCCGGTGAGCCCCAGGGGCTACCGCTGCAAACCCTGGCCGAGCGCCTGGACATTCCCAAAAGCGCTGCCCACCGCATGCTCACCGAGCTGGTGCGGCTGGGCTATGTGCGACAAAACCGGGAAAGCAGCCGTTATCAGCTATCGGCCAAGCTGGTCGCGCAGGGCTTTCGTTACCTGGCCAGCAGCGGTGCCGACATCATCCAGCCGATTCTCGACCGCCTGGCCCAGGACAGCGGTGAACTGGTACGCCTGGGTGTGATCGAGGGCGTCCGGCAAACCTGGATCGCCAAGTCCCAGGGCGCCCGCTCCGGGCTGCGCTACGACCCGGACATGGGCCGCGATGCGCCGCTGTTCTATACCGCCTCCGGGCATGCCTGGCTGGCCAGCCTGAACGATGAGCAGGCGCTGCAGATGGTGTTGCGCCAAGGCATTGCCGACCCCGCTCAGTTCGGCCCGAATGCACCGCGCTCCACCGATGAGCTGCTCGCCTACCTGCACCGCGCCCGCGAGCGTGGCTACGCCTGGGTCGAGGAAACCTCCGCCATTGGCACGTCGGCCCTCGCCGCAGTGGTGCGCCGCCCGCAAAGTGACGAGGTCATCGGCGTGCTGAGCATCGCCGGGCCCAGCGCGCGCCTGGCACAAAGTCGCCTGCCCGAGCTGGCACCGCTGCTGCTGGCGGCGGCGGACGAACTGTCGGCTGCCAGCCGCGCCAGCGAGTTGTTCGCTTGAAGGCATAAAGCGGTCGATTACCGCACAGTCTGTTGCGCCGGTTCTTCTGAAAAGCTGAACCAGGTTCTAAATTGTTGATCGTTGATTCTGGAGCTGAGTTTCAGAATTCACAAAACAACAATGACAAGAGGACAGGCTGTTGAACGCACCCCTTCGTATTGCCTTGATCGGCGCTGGCATCATGGGCCGCCAGCACTACCAGCACTTGCGCAATGTGCCGCAAGCCCAACTGTGTGCCGTGGCCGACCCCGGCCCACAGGCCGAAGCCTTCGCCGCCGAGTGCGGTGTGCCTTGTTTTGCCGACCATCGCCAGATGCTTGAGCGTGTGCGCCCGGAGGCGGTGATCATCGCCAACCCCAACAATCAGCATGTGGCCACCGCGTTGGATTGCGTCGAGGCCGGCGTGCCGGTGCTTGTAGAAAAACCGGTAGGCGTACATCTGGATGAAGTTCGGGCACTGGTAGAGGCTTCGCGTCGGTGCAATGTGCCGGTGCTGGTCGGCCACCATCGCCGGCACAACCCGCTGATCGCCAAGGCGCACCAGGTGATCAGCGAAGGTAAGCTGGGCCGGCTGATCAACGTTACCGCGCTGTGGCAGTTGCAAAAGCCCGACAGCTATTTCGAAACCCCCTGGCGTCGCGAGCCAGGGGCGGGTTTTTTGCTGACCAACCTGATCCACGACCTGGATCTGCTGCGTCACCTGTGTGGTGAGGTTGTGCAGGTGCAGGCGTTCACCCGCAACGATGTACGTGGTTTTGCCAACGAAGACAGCGCAGCAGTACTGCTGCAATTCGCCAATGGCGCGTTGGGCAGCCTGACGGGCTCGGACGCGGTGGCCGCGCCCTGGAGCTGGGAGCTGGACTCTGGCGAAAGCCCGATCTACCCGCGCCAGGACGGTCAGCCGTGTTACATGCTGGCTGGTACTCAAGGGGCGTTGAGCATTCCCCAGCTCAAGCGCTGGCATTACGCCGAGGCCGGTTCGGGCTGGCACACGCCGCTGCTGCAGTGCGAGGAGAGCATCCCCGCTGGCGAGGCGTTGACCCTGCAGTTGCAGCGCTTCGTGCGGGTTGCCCGTGGTGAACAGGCGCCGCTGATCGATGCCGCCGACGGTGGCCGCACCCTCGCGCTGATCGAAGCGATCCGCCAGGCAGCCGAAAGCGGCCGGGCCTGCGCGCCCGAGCACATTGGCTGAAGCAACCTTACTCTTTACTGGTGACGATAAATGACTGATCGGATTTTCTCCCTCGCGGCCCTGACGGTACTCGAGCTGTCCCCACCGGACATGGTCGAGGCTGCCGCCCGCGCGGGTTACAGCCACGTTGGCCTACGCCTGGTGCCCGCTACCGAACACGAGCAGCACTTCCCGTTGGTGGCCGATGCCGACCTGCGTCGGCAGACCCAGGCGCGCCTGCGCGACACCGGCATCAAGGTGCTCGACCTGGAGATTCTGCGCCTCAAGCCGGAAACCTGCGTCGCCGATTTCGAACCGATCCTGGCGGTGGGCGCCGAGTTGGGGGGCACCGAACTGCTGGTGGCTGGCAACGACCCGGACGAAGCGCGGCTGACCGAACGCTTTGCCGCTTTGTGCGAGCTGGCGGCGCGCTACGGCATCTACCCGCACCTGGAGTTCATGCCCTGGACCGACGTGCGCGACCTGCGCCAGGCCATGCGAGTGGTGGCCAACGCCGACCACGCCAATGGCTGCGTGCTGGTGGATGCCTTCCACTTCAACCGATCCCACTCATCGTTGGACCACCTGGCGCAGTTGGCTCCGCAGCGCATGCGCTATGCCCAGCTGTGTGACGTGGCCGGCCCAGTACCGGCCGACATGGACGAGATTCTGCGCCAGGCGCGTAACGAGCGACGCTTCCCCGGTGATGGCGATGCCGACCTGGTCAGCCTGCTGCGCGGCTTGCCGCCAACCGTGCCGCTGAGCCTGGAAATACCCACACGGCAGTTGCAGGAGCAGGGCATCAGCGGCGAACAGCGCGCGCGCATGGCGCTGGAGAAAGCCCTGGCGGTGTTGGCCAAGGTCTGATTTCGACCGGCAGCGCCCCCTTTTGTAGGAGCGGCCTTGTGTCGCGAAAGGGCCGCAAAGCGGCCCCAGATTCTCAGGCGTGTTGCAGAAATCGCTGGGGCTGCTTTGCAGCCCTTTCGCGACGCAAGGCCGCTCCCACTGTCATGGCCATTATCACCAGCCCAAAAAAAGGGCCCGCAAGGGCCCCGTAGAGAAAAGTGGCTAGCGCTCTCAGGCGCTCTCGACCTTGCGCGGTGCCATGAAGTACATCCACACCAGCGCCAGGAAGTACATGGTCGGGATCATGGTGAACAGCACGGCATAGTTGTTGTGGGTAGCGGTCAACACGCTGCCGACGATTTGCGTCATGAACATCCCGCCAATCGCCGCGCACATGCTGCCAAACCCGAACACCGTGCTCACCAGGTGCTTGGGTGTGTAGTCCATCACCAGGCTCCAGATGTTCGCCGTCCACGCCTGGTGCGCGCCCACGGCCAGCGAGATGGCGGCCACTGCAACCCAAAGGCCACTGGCGTTGGCGGCAAAGATGACGCTGAGCATGGTGCAGGCGAAGATCAGCATCGACACCAGCCGCGCAGTCGTGGCACGCACGCCACGGCCAATCAGCCACGACGACAAGATGCCACCACCGATGCTGCCAAAGTCCGCCGTCAGCCAGATGATGATCAGCGGGATGCCCATCTGGGTCACGTTGATGCCCAGGCTGTACTGCTGGTTGAGGAATGGCGGCAGCCAGTACAGGTAGAACCAGAACACCGGTGCGGTAATCGCATAGGCCACTGCAAACGCCCAGGTGCCACGCAGGCGCAGGATACGGCTGAACGGCACGCGGGTCGGCTCGGGCTCGTCGTCCTGCTGGATGTACTGCACCTCGCTCTGGCGCACGCTGGGGTGGTCTTCGGGGTTGTAGTACTTCAGCACCCACAGCACCACCCATACCAGGCCCAGGCTGCCCATGGCGATGAACGCGGCCTGCCAGCCCCACACGGCGAGGATCAGCGGCAGCAGGGCCGGGGTGACCATGGCACCGACGTTGGTGCCGGCGTTGAACAACCCGGTGGCAATCGCTCGCTCACCCGCTGGGAACCACAGGCGCACGGTCTTGACGCAAGCCGGGTAGTTGGCGGCCTCGGTCAGACCGAGGATGAAGCGGCACACCATGAAACCTGCCGCCGAGGTAGCCAGGCCATGGGCACCGGTGGCCAGGCTCCACAGCAGCACGGCGAAGAAGAAGGCGCGTTTTACCCCGACTTTGTCGATCAGCCGGCCCTGCAGCAGAAAGCCGATGGCGTAACCGACCTGGAACCAGAAATTGATGTTGGCGTAGTCCATCGCCGTCCAGCTCATTTCCTTGGCCAGCACGGGCTGCATGATGCCAAGGGCGGCGCGGTCGATGTAGTTCAGGGTGGTGGCGAAGAACACCAGGGCAAGCATGCCCCAACGGGTTTTGCCGACGCCGAAGGCGCCGCGAAGCTTGTCGCCGATCGAACCCTGGGACATCCGGGGCGCGGCGGGGGTGATCTTGGAGTGGTTCATAAACTGCTCGTTTCTTGAAATTGTATTCAGCTGCGGTGCTACGGGTACGTGACCGGTTCCCAGGCAGGGGGGCACGCAAGGCCGGTGCATGGTGAGCAGTGAAGGCGGCAGCGTCAATTCAAGAGACGGGCTACTGTTCGGTTACCGAACGGTTGCGTTGGCCTGCGGGCGCGGCAGGGGTTCACGTTGTAAAAGGGTAGAAGGCTTTTGACCTGGTTGCTGGATGGTGCAGGTTGATGCCTTATGCGTTCAATCGCGATTTGGGCCGAAAAACGGCCCGAATCACCCATCGGGCCGGCGTTGGATTTCAATCAATGAGCCAACCTTGGTCACCCTCGATCAGCGTCCCGCCGTGGCTGGTGGTGTCTCCCTCCCTTACTGCCGGTTGGCCCTCGATGATCGTGCAGGCAGCACCGGTTTCGATAAGGGCGCCGCAACTGATGCGGTCACCCACGCGCGCGACGGCCCTGCCATCCACGAATGTTGCGCTTGCGCCGGTTTCCACAGTGCCTTCGCCATGAATCGGGCAGTTGTGTCGATGGCCTACGAGTACGATGGGCTTCATTTGCGCTTCCTTTTTTTGGGTTGAGCTGGAGTTTCTTCGAAGGCTGCTGGGGGCGGTGGGGCTGCGCGGACGTTGAAGAGCTTGCAGATGAAGTACCAACAGATGGCAACCGTGAGGTTGTAGGGGAACAGCACGGCCCAGAACGGTAATTGCCAGTTCTTTTTGCCCTGCATTTCACCGGGCTCGCCGGTTCGCCAAGGCGCATAGTGTTGCCAGGCTTGCGCTGGGGTTAGGCAGATGGCGTGCAGTGGCTTGTGCCACCAGTTGGGTTCGCCGGGCGGAGGGAGCTTGTCTGGGCCGTGGGCCATGAAGTGGCGGAGGTATTCCCAGACTTCGGCGACGTGCTTTACACCGGGTTCGGTGGGTTCGTTGCTGTCGACCCACAGGCAGTCTTTTTGGTGGAGGGTTCCGTCTTCCCGGCGAGGGGCGAAGGCGAGGGCATAGCTGGTGCTGAACGAGGAGCCGCCGAATTCGGTGCGTTTGAAAAGGCCGCCTCCGGTATTGCTCCATTCAAAGACCAATACCTTGCTCAAGCGTTGGTAGTAGATTTTTTGGGTTGATCGGTTGAGGCAAATGGTAGATAAGCCCTTTATAAAGAAAATTCGATAAGCTAGGAAAGGAGTGAACACGAAGGGCGTTATTAAAAACAAGAGCATTAATATCATATCCTCATTGTATAGGTCCGCGATGTGTGGGGAGAGGTAGGGGTACATGCCAATCAATAGTGTGATCGTCATTGCGCAGTATAGCTTTCCCATAAAAACGGAATCTGTTACCCATGGGTTTCGCAGGCATAATGTATTTTCGGATACGTTTGCCAATTGCCCCCCAATTGCAGGTTTGTGCCCTGAGTCTGTGGTTGAATTGAATAGCCAGATGGTCGCCATGATCAGCGCTCCAGACGAAAAATTGAAAGAGTCTCATTGTCTTCGTCCAATCCTTGGTTGGCACTGTAGGTTAGATGCAGTGAGACATGACTTTGGTTGGCTAGCGTGCTCTCGAAGTGCAGAACTAAACCAGCACCTACGATGTAGCCAGTCGGGGTAATTGGAAGCACGTCCCTTCCTTGGTCATCACGGTGGGCGTTTAAGCTACCTGACCATTCGCTTATCCCCTGCACAAAGCCTGGCAGCAACACTGTGAACTCAACGGTTGGCTGAGGTGCGACTACTTCGTTATGTGTGATCGCTGTCCAGTTTGGCGGAGACCAATGATTGTTCTGATGCCACCTAGTGTCGACATGAGTTACGCCGAGTGATAGGGCTTGCTCGGCGGATAGTAGTTTTGGCCCGTAATGCTCATTGTGCCAAGCTTTGACTTCCGTTTGCAGCGAGGCGAACACAGGCAGTTTCTTCTGATAATCCAAGATAATACCTGGACGTATCTCTCCATCATTATTGCGATTGCCGAAGATACTACGTGCTGCCCATAACTCAATTGGGCTGTGAAGGTGTTCATGTGCTTTGGCATGGAGGTAGAGGCCCCCTCCCATGATGGCGACGCCTACGAGGACAAGGGCCGCTGCGGCCCAACCGGCGAAGGGGACAAACGATGTGGCGCCTGCAACGGCAAGTCCTGCCTCAAGGGTGACAGCAGAGCCAATAGCCATGATTACTCCACCAGCTATAGTGTATCTGCCTGCAGTGGAGTCACCGTTGTCGAACTGGCGCAATCCCTTTGACCAGTCTGAGAACAGCCCAAATGCTATTGCTGGATATCCTGCTAAACGTGCGAACAAGTTACTGCTCAGGAACTTGACAATTCCGTTGCCAAACGCCATACCCGGTGCTGTTGAGCTTAACCGCAGCATCACCGCCTTCTGCGTTGCTCGCACGCTGACCCCTGTGGCTGCCGCTGCACCGATCACCCCGAAAATCGATGAAGCAAATCCCAAGGTGTATTCCGGGGCATTGCTCTTCTGCAGGCTGTTGTAGGCCGTCTTGAGCGACAGCACGTTGAACCACAGCATGCCCGCGTTCAAACCACCGCCAACGCCCGAGGTGAGCAGGCCGAGAAAATTGGGTTTCACTCGCGCTGTGGTCGTCAGTTCGATCAACACGTTCCGGCTACCCGAGATGCGCAGCTCTTTCAGTTCTTCGACCTGCGCCATGCCGCTCTTCAAGTACTTCTGTACTTCCTGGCTGAACGGATTTTCCGTGATGGCCTGGCTGGTGATCCGATAGCGCGCTGCCAATAGCCCCAGCGCTTTCTCGGCATTGCCTTCACGCGCCGCCATCAACACCTGCTGACGCAGACCATGGCTGGCATCCCAGCGGGTCTGCCCGCGCAGGCGCTTGAGCACCACGGTATTGACCGTCTGGGCGGTGAGGTCGGTGATGCCGGCCATGGCCGGGAAGCGGCCGGCCAAGTCTTCGATCACGTTGTCGCTGGCACCGAGCAAACTGCCGATCGAGTCGGCCTTGTCCTTGAACGGGTTGAACGGTGCCAGGGCGGTGTACAGCGGGCTGTCGTGTTGATCGAGCCACTGTTCGAGCCGTTTGAAGCGCCGATCCTGTTCCTCGGTGCCAGGGGCCGGCTGGCCCATCGGCTGAATCAGCAACGCCAAGGAAATTTCCAGACC
>NZ_BCBQ01000052.1:0-43765 GCF_001320885.1 Pseudomonas sp. NBRC 111140 | reverse complement strand
CGGCTGTGGGTTCTTGCGGTAGATCAGGGCTTTCTTGCCGATGGTCTGCACCAGCTCGGCACGGCCGGCCTTGCACAGTTCTGCAATGGTTTCGGCACGTTCTTCGCGGTCTTCCGAGCGAATTTCGACCTTGATCAGCTCATGGTCGACCAGCGCGCGCTCCAATTCGGCGATGACGCCTTCATTCAAACCGTTGCCAGCAACGATCAGGACCGGCTTCAGGTCATGACCAATGGACTTGTATTGCTTCTTCTGCTCGTTATTGAGCGGCATAATCTGACCCTTTCCGTCTGATTCTGTAAAATTGACCGGCATTTTACCCGAGGGCCACCGGCTCCGCCCAGTCAATCACGACGCATATCATCGAGGTGCCCCGTGGTACAACGTTCCAAAAGCAGCGCCAACTGGCTGCGAGAGCATTTTAACGACCCTTTTGTGAAGCAGGCGCAGAAGGATGGCTACCGCTCGCGTGCGAGCTACAAACTGCTGGAGATCCAGGAGAAGGACCGTCTGATCCGCCCTGGCATGAGTGTGATCGACCTCGGCGCCGCGCCTGGTGGCTGGTCCCAGGTGACCAGTCGTCTGATTGGTGGCCAGGGTCGCCTGATCGCTTCCGACATTCTGGAAATGGACTCGATCGCTGATGTGACCTTCATTCAGGGTGACTTCACCCACGATGAAGTGCTGCAGCGCATTCTCGAGGCGGTCGGCGATTCGCACGTAGACCTTGTGATTTCCGACATGGCCCCCAATATGAGTGGTACGCCCGCGGTGGACATACCGCGTGCCATGTTCCTCTGTGAGCTGGCCCTCGATCTGGCGACCCGCGTACTCAAGCCCGGCGGCGACTTCCTGATCAAGATTTTCCAGGGCGAAGGTTTTGACGTGTACCTGAAGGACGTGCGCAGCAAGTTCGACAAAGTGCAAATGCGCAAGCCATCTTCGTCGCGGGATCGCTCCCGTGAGCAATACCTGTTGGGCAGAGGCTTCAAAGGGGCATGAAAGGTGTGAAGCGGGGTGGCCGATAGTTAATTCCAATCGGCCACTGCGTCAGGATCGTCCGAACTTCGTGTAGTCTAGCTTTCACAAAGGGTTACAGACGGTGCCTGCGGCTGCGTAGGTAATGTAGTAAGTTAGGGCGATGAATATCATGCGAGGCACGGCTGCGTCGTGCGCCGGCCTCAGAGGGTAGCGAATTGAACGACATGGCAAAGAATCTGATCCTGTGGTTGATCATCGCAGCTGTCCTGGTGACAGTGATGAACAACTTCTCCAGCCCTAACGAGCCGCAGACCCTCAACTACTCCGACTTCATCCAGCAGGTCAAGGATGGCAAGGTCGAGCGTGTGACCGTAGACGGCTACATCATTACCGGCAAGCGCGCCGACGGCGACAGCTTCAAGACCGTGCGTCCGGCCATTACCGACAATGGCCTGATCGGCGACCTGGTCGACAACCATGTGGTTGTCGAAGGCAAGCAGCCTGAGCAGCAGAGCATCTGGACGCAGCTGTTGGTGGCGAGCTTCCCGATCCTGGTGATCATTGCCGTGTTCATGTTCTTCATGCGCCAGATGCAAGGCGGCGCAGGCGGAAAGGGCGGGCCGATGAGCTTTGGCAAGAGCAAGGCGCGCCTGCTGTCCGAAGACCAGGTCAAGACCACGCTGGCCGACGTTGCCGGCTGCGACGAAGCCAAGGAAGAGGTTGGCGAGCTGGTCGAGTTCCTGCGCGATCCAGGCAAGTTCCAGCGCCTGGGTGGCCGCATTCCACGTGGTGTGCTGATGGTTGGCCCGCCCGGTACCGGTAAGACCTTGCTGGCCAAGGCCATTGCTGGCGAAGCGAAAGTGCCGTTCTTCACCATTTCCGGTTCGGACTTCGTGGAGATGTTCGTCGGTGTCGGTGCCAGCCGTGTGCGCGACATGTTCGAGCAGGCCAAGAAGCACGCCCCGTGCATCATCTTCATCGACGAGATCGACGCCGTTGGTCGCCACCGTGGCGCCGGCATGGGCGGCGGTCACGACGAACGTGAGCAAACCCTCAACCAGTTGCTGGTGGAGATGGACGGCTTCGAGATGAACGATGGCATCATCGTTATCGCTGCTACCAACCGTCCGGACGTACTCGACCCTGCGCTGCTGCGTCCGGGGCGCTTCGACCGCCAGGTGGTGGTCGGCCTGCCGGATATCCGTGGTCGCGAACAGATCCTCAAGGTGCACATGCGCAAAGTACCGGTTGGCGAGAACGTCAACCCGGCGGTCATTGCCCGTGGTACCCCAGGCTTCTCCGGTGCCGACCTGGCCAACCTGGTCAACGAGGCTTCGCTGTTTGCCGCACGCTCCAACAAGCGCCTGGTCGAAATGAAAGAGTTCGAGCTGGCCAAGGACAAGATCATGATGGGCGCCGAGCGCAAGACCATGGTCATGTCCGAGAAAGAAAAACGTAACACTGCCTACCACGAGGCTGGCCATGCCATCGTTGGTCGCCTGGTGCCAGAGCACGACCCGGTCTACAAGGTTTCGATCATTCCGCGCGGTCGTGCCTTGGGCGTGACCATGTTCCTGCCGGAAGAAGACCGTTACAGCCTGTCCAAGCGCGCGCTCATCAGCCAGATCTGTTCGCTGTACGGTGGTCGTATCGCCGAAGAAATGACCCTGGGCTTCGATGGCGTGACTACCGGTGCGTCCAACGACATCATGCGTGCCAGCCAGATCGCCCGAAACATGGTGACCAAGTGGGGCTTGTCGGAAAAACTCGGCCCGCTGATGTACGCAGAAGAAGAGGGTGAGGTATTCCTCGGTCGTAGCGCCGGCAGCCAGCACGCCAGTGTGTCCGGCGAGACTGCCAAGCTGATCGACTCCGAAGTGCGCAGCATCATCGATCAGTGCTACGCCACTGCCAAGCAGCTGCTGATCGAGAATCGAGACAAGCTTGAAGCGATGACCGAAGCGTTGATGAAGTACGAAACCATCGATGCCGATCAGATCGACGACATCATGGCTGGGCGTACGCCACGCGAGCCGCGTGACTGGGACGATGACAAGGACTCGGGTACGCCTGCGGCCCAGAATGATCGTCCGGAATCGCCAATCGGCGGCCCAGCAGCTCAACACTAAGGGCATCTATGAGCTCAGTGCAGTACCCGATCCGGTTGCCTTGCGGCAACCGGGTTCTTGATTTGTCACGTACCCATGTCATGGGTATTCTCAATATCACCCCCGATTCCTTCTCCGATGGCGGGCGCTTCAGTCAGCGTGACGAGGCCCTGCGCCATGCCGAGGCAATGGTTGCCGCCGGCGCTACGCTGATCGACATCGGCGGCGAGTCCACGCGGCCGGGCGCACGCGCAGTATCGGTGACCGAAGAGCTGGAGCGGGTGGCGCCAATGGTTGAGGCGATCAATAGTCGCCTTGACGTGGTCATCTCGGTCGATACCTCGACGCCTGCCGTCATCCGCGAGTCCGCGCGTCTAGGCGCCGGGCTGATCAATGACGTGCGCGCCCTGGAGCGCGATGGCGCTCTGGACGCCGCGGCCGATACTGGCCTGCCGGTGTGCCTCATGCACATGCGTGGCGAGCCGGGTAACATGCAGGATGACCCGCATTACGAAGATGTGACCGCCGACGTTGCGCGTTATCTTGAGCAGCGGATGGCCGCCTGTTCGGCGGCGGGCATCGATTCAAACAGAATCATTCTTGATCCGGGCTTTGGTTTCGCCAAGACACTGGCGCACAACCTGAGCCTGTTCAAGCACATGGAAGCGCTCTATCGCCTTGGGCGCCCACTGCTGGTGGGTGTTTCACGAAAGAGCATGATCGGCCTGACGCTGGAACGTCCGGTCGGCGAGCGCTTGTACGGCAGCCTTGCGCTGGCGGCGTTGGCCATGACCAAGGGGGCGAGCATACTTCGTGTCCATGATGTGGCCGAAACTGTCGATGTAGTGCGCATGATCGCTGCGGTGCAAAACGCCGAATAAGAACATTGGAGTCCCTATGAGCAGAAAATACTTTGGTACCGACGGCATTCGTGGCCGCGTCGGCGAATACCCGATCACGCCTGACTTCATGCTGAAGCTTGGCTGGGCGGCTGGCATGGCGTTCCGCAAGCAGGGCCATTGCCGGGTGCTGGTGGGCAAGGACACGCGTATCTCCGGTTACATGTTCGAGTCCGCGCTCGAAGCCGGCCTGGCCGCCGCGGGTGCCGATGTCATGCTGCTGGGGCCAATGCCTACACCGGCCATCGCCTACCTGACGCGCACATTCCATGCCCAGGCGGGCATTGTCATCAGTGCCTCGCACAACCCGCACGAAGACAACGGCATCAAGTTCTTCTCCGGTCAGGGCACCAAGCTGCCTGACGAAGTCGAGCTGATGATCGAGGAACTGCTCGACCAGCCGATGACGGTTGTCGATTCGAGCAAGCTGGGCAAGGTGTCGCGCATCAACGACGCGGCGGGCCGCTACATCGAATTCTGCAAGAGCAGCGTGCCGAGCAGCACCAGCTTCGATGGCCTCAAGCTGGTGGTCGATTGCGCCCACGGCGCCACCTACAAGGTCGCGCCAAGCGTGTTCCGCGAGTTGGGTGCCGATGTGACCGTGCTGCATGCGCAACCAGACGGCCTGAACATCAACGAAGGCTGCGGCTCGACCCACATCGAATCGCTGCAGGCTGCCGTGCTGGTGGGCCATGCCGACCTTGGCATTGCCTTCGATGGCGACGGTGATCGGGTGCTGATGGTCGACCACACCGGCGCCATCGTCGACGGTGACGAACTGCTGTTCATCATTGCTCGCGACTTGCACGATCGTGGCAAGCTGCAAGGTGGGGTAGTCGGTACGCTGATGAGCAACCTGGGCCTGGAGCTTGCACTGAAAGACCTGGATATCCCGTTCGTGCGGGCCAAGGTCGGCGACCGTTATGTCATGGCTGAGCTGCTGGAGCGCGAGTGGCTGGTTGGTGGCGAAAACTCCGGCCATGTCGTGTGCTGCAACCACACCACCACCGGTGACGCGATCATTGCCGCTTTGCAGGTGCTGATGGCGCTCAAGCGCCGTGGCGAAACCTTGGCGCAGGCCCGTCAGGCGCTGCGCAAGTGCCCGCAGGTGTTGATCAACGTGCGCTTCGGCGCCAGCAAGGTCGACCCGCTGGAGCACCCGGCCGTCAAGGAAGCCAGTGCCAAGGTCACTGAAGCGTTGGCCGGTCGCGGTCGTGTGCTGTTGCGCAAGTCTGGTACCGAGCCGCTGGTGCGGGTCATGGTCGAAGGCGAAGACGAAACCCAGGTGCGTGGCCATGCTGAAGCACTGGCCAAACTGGTTGGCGAAGTTTGTGTCTGATGGCGCTTGCCAGCGCAGATCTGGTTGGGTAAGATCTGCGCCCACTTTGACCGACGAGGTAAAGCATGCGTCGCCCTATGGTAGCTGGTAACTGGAAGATGCACGGTACCCGCGCTAGCGTCGCTGAGCTGACCGAAGGCTTGAGCAATCTCGCCTTGCCGAGCGGAGTGGAAGTCGCGGTATTTCCACCAGCCCTGTTCATCAATCAAGTGATCGATGGCTTGGCGGGTAAAGAAATTACTGTCGGCGCACAGAATTCTGCTGTACAACCCGAACAGGGTGCGCTGACCGGGGAAGTTGCTCCGGAGCAGCTGGTTGAAGCAGGTTGCAAGTTGGTGTTGATTGGTCACTCGGAGCGTCGCCAAGTCATTGGTGAAACCGACGAAGTGCTCAATCGCAAGTTTGCAGCGGCCCAGGCCAAAGGTTTGAAGCCAGTGCTTTGCATCGGGGAAACCCTTGAAGAGCGCGAGGCTGGCAAAACGCTTGAAGTTGTCGGGCGTCAACTAAGCAGTATCATCGAAGCATTCGGTGTTAAGGCTTTTGCCAATGCAGTAATCGCCTATGAGCCTGTATGGGCCATCGGCACTGGCCTTACGGCCACGCCACAGCAGGCCCAGGATGTGCACGCCGCCATCCGCGGCCAGTTGGCGGCAGAAGATGCTGAAGTAGCTGCGAAGGTGCAGTTGCTCTACGGCGGCAGCGTGAAGGCGGCCAATGCGGCCGAACTGTTCGGCATGCCGGATATCGATGGGGGTCTCATTGGTGGGGCTTCCCTGAACGCAGACGAATTCGGTGCAATTTGTCGCGCCGCAGGAAACTGAACAAATGCTGGAAACAGTCATCGTTGTTTTTCATCTGTTGGCAGCGCTGTCGCTTGTAGTGCTGGTTCTGTTGCAACAGGGTAAAGGTGCTGAAGCAGGTGCATCTTTCGGCGCGGGTGCCTCAAACACCGTGTTCGGGAGCCAAGGCTCTGCAACGTTCCTAAGTAAATTAACTGCTATACTCGCTGCCACTTTCTTTTTGACAGCACTTGGGTTAGGATACTTCGCGAAGCAACAAGCTCACCAGCTTAGCCAAGCAGGTCTTCCAGATCCAGCAGTGCTAGAAGTGAAAGAGCCGCAAAAACCGGCAGTTAATGATGATGTACCGGTGCTCCAACAGCAGAAGAGCGAAACCACCAATAACACGGGTGATGTACCTCCTCCGGCAGAAGAGCAGAAGTAACGGGTTTCAAGTAGTAGTATTGCCGAGGTGGTGGAATTGGTAGACACGCAACCTTGAGGTGGTTGTGCCCATAGGGTGTAGGGGTTCGAGTCCCCTTCTCGGTACCAATTAAAGCTTGAGAGCCCGCTTTAGCGGGCTTTCTTGTAGGTGAATGTTTGGATTTGACCCTCAGTAGGGTTCGGTCTTATACTTTTGCCCCAGCTTTGTCGCGGGGTGGAGCAGCTTGGTAGCTCGTCGGGCTCATAACCCGAAGGTCGTTGGTTCAAATCCAGTCCCCGCAACCAGCTTCAGCGGAGCCCCTTTTCAGGGGCTTTTTGCTAACCGAACAGTTTTCGGCGTCGTTGTCCAACGGCGCTTTCAGGGATGGGCGCTTCGCCCATTTTTTATTTGCACAGCATGCACGAGGGGGTTCAGGTGTCGAGCAAGCTAGAACAGTTGCAGGCCTTGTTGGCCCCGGTTGTCGAGGGTCTGGGCTATCAGTGCTGGGGGATCGAATACGTTTCCCAGGGTAAGCATTCGGTACTGCGCATCTACATCGACAAGGAAGGCGGCATTCTGGTGGAGGACTGCGAAGCGGTCAGTCGTCAGGCCAGCGCAATCCTCGATGTGGAAGATCCAATCAGCAGTGAGTACACCCTCGAGGTGTCTTCTCCAGGCATGGATCGCCCACTGTTCACTCTGGAACAGTTTGCCTCGCATGCCGGCGAACAAGTGAAGATCAAGCTGCGCTCACCCTTCGAGGGTCGTCGTAACTTCCAGGGCCTTCTCCGTGGTGTGGAGGAGCAGGATGTGGTGGTCCAGGTGGACAACCAAGAGTTCCTGTTACCGATCGACTCGATCGACAAGGCCAATATTATTCCCAGTTTTGACTGAGACGTGCCGGGCCCGGCGGACTATCCGGGCCCAATGGCTTGCGCAAGGCGAGGCGTACGATGAGCAAAGAAGTACTGCTGGTTGTTGAATCGGTATCCAACGAAAAAGGTGTACCGCCCGGCGTCATTTTCGAAGCGCTGGAAGTGGCCCTGGCCACTGCAACCAAAAAACGTTTTGAAGACGAAGTCGACCTGCGTGTGGAAATCAATCGCCACACCGGTAGCTACGAGACTTTCCGTCGTTGGACCGTGGTCGACGAAGCCGATCTTGATGATCCGGCAATCGAGACCTGGCTGGACAAGATCAAGGACACCCACCCTGAAGCCAAGGTCGGTGACGTGATCGAGGAGAAGATCGAGTCCATCGAGTTCGGTCGTATCGCCGCCCAGACCGCCAAGCAGGTCATCGTGCAGAAGGTCCGTGAGGCCGAGCGCGCCCAGGTGGTCGATGCCTACCGCGAACGCGTGGGCGAGATCATCTCCGGTACCGTTAAAAAGGTTACCCGCGACAACGTCATCGTTGACCTGGGCAACAATGCCGAGGCCTTGCTGGCTCGCGAAGACATCATTCCGCGCGAAACCTTCCGTGTTGGCGTGCGCCTGCGTGCGCTGCTCAAGGAAATTCGCACTGAAAACCGTGGCCCACAGCTGATTCTGTCGCGCACCGCGCCGCAGATGCTGATCGAGCTTTTCCGCATTGAAGTGCCGGAAATCGCCGAGGGCCTCATCGAAGTCATGGCTGCTTCCCGTGATCCGGGTTCGCGAGCCAAGATCGCCGTCCGCTCCAAGGACAAGCGTATCGACCCGCAAGGTGCCTGCATCGGCATGCGTGGTTCGCGCGTCCAGGCCGTATCCGGGGAGCTGGGTGGTGAGCGTGTGGATATCGTCCTGTGGGACGATAACCCGGCGCAGTTCGTCATCAACGCCATGTCGCCGGCCGAAGTCGCGGCGATCATCGTTGATGAAGATGCCCATGCCATGGACATCGCCGTCGCCGAGGACAACCTGGCCCAGGCCATTGGCCGTGGCGGTCAGAACGTTCGCCTGGCCAGTCAGTTGACCGGCTGGACCCTGAACGTGATGACCGAGAAGGACATCCAGGCCAAGCAACAGGCCGAAACCGGTGACATCCTGCGCAATTTCATCGATGAACTGGAAGTCGACGAGGAGCTGGCCCAAGTGCTGGTCGACGAAGGCTTCACCAGCCTCGAAGAAATTGCCTACGTACCGTTGGAAGAAATGCTCAACATCGATGGCTTTGACGAAGATATCGTCAATGAGCTCCGCGCTCGAGCCAAGGACCGTTTGTTGACCAAGGCCATCGCTACCGAAGAAAAACTGGCAGACGCCCACCCGGCCGAAGACCTGCTCTCCCTCGAGGGCATGGACAAGGACCTGGCGGCTGAACTGGCGGTGCGCGGCGTGGTTAACCGCGAAGACCTGGCCGAGCAGTCGATCGACGATCTGCTCGACATCGACGGCATCGACGAAGAGCGTGCCGGCAAGTTGATCATGGCCGCCCGAGCCCACTGGTTCGAGTAATTAGGCGCGGCCTGAGGAGAGAAGTGCATGACGCAAGTCACGGTGAAAGAACTGGCCCAAGAGGTCGAGGCACCGGTAGAGCGCCTGCTGCAGCAGATGCGTGAGGCAGGTCTGCCGCACACCGACGCCGGTCAGGTAGTGACCGACAATGAGAAGCAGACCCTGCTGACTCATTTGAAAAGCAGCCACAAGAGCAAGGCGGAAGAGCCGCGCAAGATTACCTTGCAGCGCAAAACCACCAGCACCCTGCGTGTCGCCGGTAGCAAGAGCATCAGCGTAGAAGTACGCAAGAAGAAAGTTTTCGTGCAGCGCAGCCCGGAAGAAATCCAGGCTGAGCAGAAGCGTGAGCTGGATGAGCGCCGCGCGGCTGAAAATGCCGCTCGCGACAAGGTCGAGGCCGAAGTTCGCCAGCGCAACGAAGAGCAAGCCCGTCGTCAGGCGGCCGACTCCGCTGTAGCCGCCCCTGCGCCTGCCGCCAAGCCAGAGCCGGCTCCTGCCGCTGCCCCGGCCCCGGTAGTCGCCGACGCTCCGGCCTCCGAAGACGCTGCAGCCCGTGCTGCCGAGCGCAAGAAGGACGAGACCCGTCGCAACGAAAGCCGTACTCGCGATGACGACCGTCGTCGTGGCGAGGCGCCTCGTGTGTCGATCAAGGTCAAGGTCAAGGAGAAGGAAAAGGCGCCGACTCCGCGTGCTGCTCCGCGCACTACCGACGAAGAGAGCGATGGCGCTCGTCGTGGTCGTGGCGGCAAGGGCAAGCTGAAAAAGCGTAATCAGCACGGCTTCCAGAACCCGACTGGCCCCGTCATCCGTGACGTGACCATCGGCGAGACCATCACGGTCTCCGAGCTGGCCAACCAGATGTCCGTCAAGGGCGCTGAAGTGGTCAAGTTCATGTTCAAGATGGGTACTCCGGTCACCATCAACCAGGTGCTCGACCAGGAAACCGCTCAGCTGATCGCAGAAGAGCTGGGCCACAAGGTCACCCTGGTCAGCGACACCGCGCTGGAAGACTCCCTGGCCGAATCGCTGAAATTCGAAGGCCAGACCGAGTCGCGTGCACCGGTGGTTACTGTCATGGGTCACGTTGACCATGGTAAGACCTCGCTGCTCGACTACATCCGTCGTGCCAAGGTTGCCGCTGGCGAAGCCGGTGGTATCACCCAGCACATCGGTGCCTACCACGTGGAAACCGACCGCGGTATGGTCACCTTCCTCGACACCCCGGGCCACGCAGCTTTCACCCAGATGCGTGCACGCGGTGCCAAGGCGACCGACATCGTCATCCTGGTGGTGGCAGCGGACGACGGCGTGATGCCTCAAACCCGCGAAGCCGTTCAGCATGCCAAGGCAGCTGGCGTTCCGCTGGTGGTTGCGGTGAACAAGATCGACAAGCCAGGTGCTGACCTCGATCGCATCCGCAACGAACTGTCCGTCGAAGGCGTAACCTCCGAGGACTGGGGTGGTGACACTCCGTTCGTCAAGGTTTCGGCGAAGATGGGTACCGGCGTCGACGAACTGCTCGAAGCTGTCCTGCTGCAGGCCGAGATTCTCGAACTGACTGCAACCCCGACCGCTCCAGGTCGTGGCGTGGTCGTCGAATCGCGCCTGGACAAGGGCCGTGGCCCAGTGGCGACCATCCTGGTTCAGGACGGTACCCTGCGTCAGGGCGACATGGTTCTGTGCGGTTCCAACTATGGCCGCGTGCGTGCCATGCTCGACGAGAACGGCAAGCCTGTGAAGGAAGCCGGCCCGTCGATCCCGGTCGAAATCCTCGGCCTGGACGGTACCCCGGAAGCCGGTGACGAGCTGTCCGTGGTTGCCGACGAGAAGAAAGCCCGTGAAGTTGCCCTGTTCCGTCAAGGCAAGTACCGCGAGGTCAAGCTGGCCCGTGCTCACGCCGGCAAGCTGGAAAACATCTTCGAGACCATGGGTCAGGAAGAGAAGAAAACCCTCAACATCGTTCTCAAGACCGATGTGCGTGGTTCTCTGGAAGCACTGCAGGGCTCGCTTGGCGGCCTGGGCAACGACGAAGTGCAGGTGCGTGTGATTGGTGGTGGCGTCGGTGGTATCACCGAAAGCGACGCCAACCTGGCACTGGCTTCGAACGCAGTACTGTTCGGCTTCAACGTGCGTGCCGATGCCGGTGCGCGCAAGATCGTCGAGCAAGAAGGTCTGGATATGCGTTACTACAACGTGATCTACGACATCATCGAAGACGTCAAGAAGGCCCTGACCGGCATGCTCGGCAGCGATGTTCGCGAGAACATCCTGGGTGTCGCCGAAGTGCGTGACGTGTTCCGTTCGCCGAAGTTCGGCGCCATCGCTGGCTGTATGGTCATCGAGGGTACCGTTTACCGCAACCGTCCGATCCGCGTACTGCGCGACGACGTTGTGATCTTCGAAGGCGAGCTGGAATCGCTGCGTCGCTTCAAGGACGACGCCTCCGAAGTGCGTTCGGGCATGGAGTGCGGTATTGGCGTCAAGAGCTACAACGACGTCAAGGTCGGCGACAAGATCGAAGTCTTCGAGAAAGTCCAGGTGGCTCGTACCCTTTAAGGGCGAGCGAGCCGCAAGCGCCCGCTACAGGGCGGCTTGCGGTACCTCTTCAGGTAGCGCCCGGTCAGGCATTCGTCTGTCCGGGCGTTTGCCGCTTTAAGTTACAGGTAGCAAGAATGGCCAAAGAATATAGCCGTACCCAACGTATTGGCGATCAGATGCAGCGCGAGCTGGCCGAACTGATCCGTCGCGAAGTCAAGGACCCACGCGTCGGTCTGGTGACCATCACCGCCGTGGACGTCAGCCGTGACCTGGGCCATGCCAAGGTGTTCATCACCGTCATGGGCGAGGAAACCCCGGACGCCGTGCAGCAGTCGCTCAAGGCATTGAACAGCGCTGCCAGCTTCCTGCGTCTGCACCTGGGGCGTTCGATGCAACTGCGCAGCGTGCCGCAGCTGCACTTCCACTTCGATGAAAGTGTCAGCCGTGGTGTGCACCTGTCGGCGCTGATCGAGCGTGCAGTGGCCGAAGACCGCCTGCACAAGGATGCCGACGAGTCGGGCACCAAGGAGTAAGTGGTGGCCCAGGTCAAACGTATCCGCCGCAATGTCAGCGGCATCATCCTGCTCGACAAGCCGCTGGGCTTCACGTCCAACGCCGCCCTGCAAAAGGTGCGCTGGCTGCTCAATGCGGAAAAGGCCGGCCACACCGGTAGCCTCGATCCGTTGGCAACCGGCGTGCTGCCGCTGTGCTTCGGCGAGGCGACCAAGTTTTCGCAGTACTTGCTCGATTCCGACAAGGGCTACGAAACCGTCATGCAGATGGGGCAGACTACCAACACCGGCGATGCCGAGGGCGAGGTACTGCAGACCCGCGACGTGACCGTTGGTCGCGCCGATATCGAGGCGCTGCTGCCACGTTTTCGTGGCCCCATCAGCCAGATACCGCCCATGTACTCGGCGCTCAAGCGTGATGGCCAGCCGCTGTACAAACTGGCGCGTGCAGGAGAGGTAGTGGAGCGCGAGGCGCGTTCTGTTACTATTAACCGCTTGGAGTTGCTCGAGTGCGAAGGCACCCGTGCACGGTTGAGCGTAGGATGCAGCAAAGGCACCTATATCCGCACCCTGGTGGAGGATATCGGTGAAGCCCTAGGCTGCGGCGCTTATGTCGCCGAGCTGCGCAGGACCCAGGCCGGGCCCTTCGCGCTGGCACAGACGGTTACCCTCGAGGAACTCGAACAGGCCCATGCCGACGGTGGCAACGAAGCGCTCGACCGCTTCCTGATGCCATCTGACAGCGGGCTGCAGGACTGGCCGATGGTCAGCCTGTCGGAACACAGTGCGTTCTACTGGCTGCATGGGCAGGCGGTACGCGCGCCGGACGCGCCACAATTTGGCATGGTCCGGGTACAGGATCATAATGCGCGCTTCATCGGTATCGGTGAAGTGAGCGAAGACGGGCGCATTGCGCCGCGTCGGCTGATTCGGTCGGAATGACCGAAACCGCGGGGCCAGGCTGTTGCCGGGTCTCACGGAATCAAGGGTGGCTGTCAGTAGGCACGGTCACACCTTTTTTATTAATACAGGGATTTGTCCCTGGCCTATTGGACCCCGCATGCGGGATCCGTTATCAGGAGAAGCCAAATGGCCCTCAGCGTTGAAGAAAAAGCTCAAATCGTTACCGACTTCCAGCAAGCCGCTGGCGACACTGGTAGCCCAGAAGTTCAGGTTGCTCTGCTGACCGCGAACATCAACAAGCTGCAAGGCCACTTCAAGGCCAACGGTAAAGACCACCACTCGCGTCGTGGCCTGATCCGTATGGTAAACCAGCGTCGTAAGCTGCTGGACTACCTGAAGGGCAAAGACACCACTCGTTACAGCGCCCTGATCGGTCGCCTGGGCCTGCGTCGCTAATAGCGGCCTGGTCAGTGGTGTGCATGGCGTGTCTCATGCATTGGCAACGCTGCCTGGCAGCGTTGTCTATGAGCATGTCATGCGTATCTCCGAGGTTGGCAGCCTGGTGAAGTTGAGCGGTTTTCCGCTCTTCAGCCAGGCTCCCAACCTCGTGTTGTATCTGGACGGTCAATGGGGCCGATTCCCCGTTCTGCCCAAGAATTCGCAAGAAACCAGTTCCCCCAAGAGCCACTGAAAAAGGTAGGAAACCGTGAACCCGGTAATCAAGACTTTCCAGTTCGGTCAATCGACCGTTACTCTCGAAACGGGCCGTATCGCCCGTCAGGCAACCGGCGCCGTGCTGGTTACCGTCGACAACGACGTCACCGTGCTGGTGACTGTGGTAGGCGCCAAACAGGCTGATCCAGGCAAGGGCTTCTTCCCGCTGTCGGTTCACTACCAGGAAAAGACCTACGCCGCCGGCAAGATCCCGGGTGGCTTCTTCAAGCGTGAAGGCCGTCCTTCCGAGAAAGAGACGCTGACCTCGCGCCTGATCGACCGTCCGATCCGTCCGCTGTTCCCGGAAGGCTTCATGAACGAAGTGCAGGTTGTCTGCACCGTGGTTTCCACCAGCAAGAAGACCGACCCGGACATCGCTGCGATGATCGGTACCTCGGCTGCCCTGGCCATTTCCGGCATCCCGTTCGAAGGCCCGATCGGCGCCGCTCGCGTTGCTTTCCACGAAAGCACCGGCTACCTGCTGAACCCGACCTACGAGCAACTGGCTGCCTCGAGCCTGGACATGGTCGTTGCCGGTACCGCCGACGCCGTACTGATGGTTGAATCGGAAGCTCAAGAGCTGACCGAAGACCAGATGCTGGGCGCTGTACTGTTCGCCCACGACGAATTCCAGGCTGTGATCCAGGCTGTCAAAGAGCTGGCCGCCGAAGCTGCCAAGCCGACCTGGGACTGGAAACCTGCAGTTGCCAACACCGAGCTGTTCAACGCTATCCGCGCCGAGTTCGGCGAAGCGGTTTCGCAGGGCTACACCATCACCGTCAAGGCCGACCGCTATGCGCGTCTGGGCGAGCTGCGCGATCAGGCGATCGCCAAGTTCTCCGGTGAAGAAGGCCAGCCTTCGGCTTCCGAAGTGAAAGAAATCTTCGGCGAAATCGAATACCGCACCGTTCGCGAAAACATCGTAAACGGCAAGCCACGTATCGACGGTCGCGACACCAAGACCGTTCGCCCGCTGAACATCGAAGTCGGCGTGCTGCCGAAGACTCACGGTTCGGCGCTGTTCACCCGTGGCGAAACCCAGGCCCTGGTCGTTGCGACCCTGGGTACTGCCCGTGACGCCCAGCTGCTGGACACCCTCGAAGGCGAGAAGAAAGACCCCTTCATGCTGCACTACAACTTCCCGCCGTTCTCGGTAGGTGAGTGTGGCCGTATGGGCGGTGCTGGCCGTCGCGAAATCGGCCACGGCCGTCTGGCTCGTCGTTCGGTTCAGGCCATGCTGCCTGCCGCTGACGTGTTCCCGTACACCATTCGCGTGGTTTCGGAAATCACCGAATCCAACGGCTCCAGCTCCATGGCTTCGGTCTGTGGTGCTTCCCTGGCGCTGATGGACGCTGGTGTGCCGATGAAGGCACCGGTTGCCGGTATCGCCATGGGCCTGGTCAAGGAAGGCGAGAAGTTCGCGGTCCTGACCGACATCCTGGGTGACGAAGACCACCTGGGCGACATGGACTTCAAGGTAGCCGGTACCGCCAAGGGCGTGACCGCGCTGCAGATGGACATCAAGATCAACGGCATCACTGAAGAGATCATGGAAATCGCCCTGGGCCAAGCCCTGGAAGCGCGCCTGAACATCCTCGGTCAGATGAACCAGATCATTGGCCAGTCGCGTACCGAACTGTCGGCCAACGCCCCGACCATGATCGCGATGAAGATCGATACCGACAAGATTCGTGACGTTATCGGCAAAGGCGGCGCCACCATTCGCGCCATCTGCGAAGAGACCAAGGCCTCGATCGACATCGAAGACGACGGCTCGATCAAGATCTTCGGCGAAACCAAGGAAGCGGCAGAGGCTGCCAAGCAGCGCATCCTGGGCATCACCGCAGAGGCCGAGATCGGCAAGATCTACGTCGGCAAGGTTGAGCGCATCGTCGACTTCGGCGCCTTCGTCAACATCCTGCCTGGCAAGGACGGCCTGGTGCACATCTCCATGCTGAGCGATGCTCGCGTCGAGAAAGTCACCGACATCCTCAAAGAAGGCCAGGAAGTCGAAGTGCTGGTACTGGACGTGGACAACCGCGGCCGTATCAAGCTGTCGATCAAGGACGTAGCCGCGGCCAAGGCCTCGGGCGTTTAAGCGACGGTTGCACGCAACACGGAAAGGGCCCTTCGGGGCCCTTTTTTCATGCGCGACGGGAACCTTTAGCGGACTTGCATCTTGCATGCAGGTTTCCCACGCTGATTGCAAAATGCACGAACGCTCAAGTGATGGCGTTTAGCTAAGTCATTGATTTATAAAGGTTCAAGCGAAGCGGTAAAGCTGGCACAGCACATGCAACTACCCTCATACCTGACGCCAGGACATACGGCGCAGACCTTTCGAAAAACAGGAGTGACCCACATGAAGAAGTTCGCCATTGCTGCCGCTACTGCCACCGCTCTGACCCTGACCATGGCTAACGCGGCATTCGCCCAGCAATCTACCCAGGCGCCGATGACTCTGGCGGCTGGTGAGGTGACCAAAGCCAAGGAAGCTACCTCCGACACCTGGATCACCACCAAGGTGAAGGCTGACCTGATGACCGAGAAAGGTGTGCCTGGCAGCGACATCAAAGTCGAAACCAACAAGGGTGTCGTGTCGCTGTCGTCCGATGTGGCGGTGACCGATGCACAGAAAGAGATGGCTGTTGCCATCGCCAAGAAGATCAAAGGTGTGCAGGCCGTTTCGGCTGATGGCCTGAAATCCGAGTAAGGAATGTCCCGTCGGCCAAACGGATTTGGCCACTTATGCACAAAGCCCCGGCCTGAGCCGGGGCTTTTTCATCTCAGCTAGTACATCGGGTTGCGCGTGATCACATCGCTTTCGAAGCATTCCTGTTTGGCGATCAGGGGCTCGACCAATGGGCGGCTATCGCGGAAATGTGCGGTCTGGGTGTGCGCGTCATACGCCGCATCATCGCGATAGATTTCGTAGAGGTAGATCACGTCTGGGTCGAACCGGTCCTGCGACACATCGAACACCAGGCAGCCTGGTTCGCTGGCGACGGAAGCTGCGGCATTGACTTTGATCGCGGTCAGGAAAGCTTCGGCGCAGCCGGGCTTCACTCGGGTCTTGATGAACAAGCTATACACAAAGCGCTCCTTTTGTTTTAAATTCTGTTTTGAATTGTATACAAAAATGGAGCCCCGCCAATGTCCGAATTGCCTGCACGCCCTGGCCGCCTGAATGGCCTGCGCCACATCGCTTTGCTGGTACCCAACCTTGAAGAGTGTGAGCGTTTCTACGTCGATGTGCTGGGCATGGAAGTGCTGAACCGCGCCAACGAGGACCTGGTGTACCTCACCTGCGGTAACGACAACCTGTCGCTGGGGCGGGGGGCCGGGGCGGCCAATGGGTTGCAGACCCTGGATCACTACGGGTTCATCGTGGACAGCGTGGAGGAGTTGGAGGCCTGGTACCAGTACTTCAAGGCCCATGGCGTGACCTTGTTGGACCGGCCTTTCAACCATGGTGATGGGGCGCGCAGCTTCCACCTGCTGGACCCGGCGGGGAACAAGGTGCAGCCGCTGTATCACCCGGCGGTGTCGGGGCAGCGGTTAGTGAGTGCCTGAATTGATATCACCTGATCGGGCCCCTTCGCGGGTAAACCCGCTCCCACAAGGACTGTGCAGTACCTGTGGGAGCGGGTTTACCCCCGAAGAGGCCGGGCCTGCCTTAAGCGATTATTCGGCATCCAGATGCATCGGCGTCACCACCCGGCCATCGCTTTCAGGCTGCCCCAGGCTGGTATCGATGAAGTACACCCGGTCATCTTCCAGCTTGCCCTTGTCCACCAGGTAATCCTTGATACTGCTGGCCCGCTCCTGGCCCAGGGTACGCAGCAGTGCGGTGCTCTCGGCCCAGGACTTGATCACAGCCTCGCGCAGCTTGGCGGTGCGCTCGTCGCGGCCCAGTTGCTCCCATTCGGCAGGCGGCTGCTGTTTAAGGCGAGTGCGATAGATGCCCTCAAGCATTGCCGGCTTGTCGCTGTCGTCGACCACCAGCATCGAGGCATTGGCCGGTACTTTGTCGCCACGGCGCTGCAGGATCTTGTACCAGGTGGCCTGGTACTCACGCTCCAGGCGTTGCTGGGCGATCAGCGGGCCATCGCTGGCCTGGGCGCTGGTGCCTTCGATTTCCAGACGCAGTTCCGGGCGCTCCTTAAGTGCTGATGCCAGTTTGTCCAGGGACGACTGGGCATCGCCGCTGAGTTCGCTGGAACCCGGGGCGAACGCTACGTTGCCGAGGTCTTCCGCGCCCCCGCCGCTAATCAGCCCACCAATGAACTTGAACGGGGCCTGTGCCGCACGCAGCACCAGGTTACGCAGGGTTTGCCAAACAATCGGCATCACGCTGAACTGCGGGTTGTTGAGGTCGCCGGTGACCGGCAGTTCGATCGAGATCTTGCCCTCGGTATCCTTAAGCAGTGCCACTGCCAGGCGGATCGGCAGGTCGACCGCGTCCGGGCTGTCGACTTTTTCACCCAGTTGCAGCTGCTCCACCACGACCTTGTTCTCGGCCTTGAGCTGGCCGTTGGTGATCAGGTAGTGCAGGTCGAGGTTGAGCCGGCCTTTGCGGATGCGGAAGCCGGCAAATTTACCGGAGTAGGGCGTCAACGTGGTCAGCTCGACGCGCTTGAAGCTGGTGGCGATGTCCAGGCTGGCCAACGGGTTGAACGGGTTGAGAGCGCCCTTGATGGTAACCGGTGCGTAGCGGTCGACCTTGCCCTTGACGTCCACCTTGGCCGGCAGCGGCTTGCGGTTGTCGATGGTGCCGATCTGGCCATTGAGCTGCTGGATGGCTGTGGCGAAGTTGGGGGTGAGCGACAGGTCGGCGAAGTTGGCCGAGCCGTCCTTGATGTCGATCTGGCCGATGTGAATGCCCAGTGGCTTGCCGCTGCTGGCCGAGGCCGGCTTTGACGTGTTGCTCGCCGGGGCGCCGGCCGGTTGTGGGATCAGCAGGTCATTGACGTTGGTGGTGCGGTCTTCGTTGATGATGAAACGCGCATAGGGCTGCAGCAGGGTTACCTTGTCGATCGACAGGGCATCGCCGTGCACGTAGGACAAGCCGTCGACGTTCACCTGCTGCCATTTGACGAAGTCACGGCTTTTGATGGTGTCGAGGGTGTGCAACTGGCTGACTTGCGCTTTGCCGGTGACATTGAACGCCAGCGGCGCGGTGTTCTTCAGGTCTACCTTGAGGTCGCTGGAAAGCATGCCGCTGCGCAGCTCCAGCAGGATGAACGGGCTGATGTAGGCTTGGGCCACGCGCAGGTCGATGTCACGGGTGCTCACATCCAGCTTGGCCCAAATCGGCGCCAGGTTGACCTGGCCAGCCGCTTGCAGCTTGCCTTGCTTGCCCACGCCGGTGTCGAGCTTGAGGGTGAAGGGCGACTGGTTGAGGCTGTCGAAACCTTGCAGGTCGGCGTTGAGCGGGCCAATGTCCAAGGCTACCGGTTCTTTCTGGCTGCGGTCCGCCAGGTGCACCAGGTAGTTGCGCAGTTGCACATCCTTGAGCAGCACTTGCCAGGGCTTGCTGGGCGCCTTGGCGGCTTTCTCTTCAGGCGTAGGCTCGGCGGCGGCAGGTTCGGCCTTTTCCTTCGGCGTGGCCTTGGCCGGTTGGCCGGCGAACAGTTTCTGCCAGTCGAGTTGGCCGTCCTTTTCCAGTGCGGCCCAGGTTTCCAGTTTCTCGCTGCGGATCTTGCCCACGGTGACCAGTTGCTTGACCAGATCGACAGAGGTTTCGCTCACCTCCAGGCTGGCCAGGCGTGCCAACGGGCGGCCATCCGGCGCCTTGATGGCGAACGGCGCGATGCGCACGGAGGCGTTGTCCAGTTGCAACTCGGTCTGCTGGGCGAGGTTGAGCTTGTAGTGGGTGTCGAGGCTGATCACGCCGTCTTCCAGCACCAGCGGCACGGCGTCACGGACATAGGGCCAGAACGCCTTCATCTTGCCTTCGGTGACCTTCAGCGTGCCTTCGGAGGCGATCGGCGCCAGGCTGAGGGTGCCTTTCCAGTCGATACGCCCGCCGTTGGGGCCGAGGGCCACAAGGGACATGTCGGCATTGTCGTTGGGCAGGGTGCTGAGGTTTTTCAGCTCCAGGTTCATGTTGTCGTAGAGGAATTCGATCGGCTCGCTAGGGCGCTGGTCCTCGAAGTGCAGGTAGCCGTCGACCAGCTTGATGCTGCCAATACGCAACGGGAACGGGTCGCTGGGCGGCTCGTCAGGTTTGGCCTCACTGGCGGGCAGCTTGAACAACCCGGTCAGGTTGAGGGCCCCGTCCTTGGCGAACAGGACTTCGTTGCGTGGTTTGTCGAGTTCGATCGCTTCCAGGTGCAGGGCTTTGGTCCACAGGCTGTCGAGCGAGAGGTTGGCGTACAACCGCTCGAACGCGACTTGCTCTTTGCCCGGCTCGCCGATCTGCAGGCCCCACAGCGTCAGCTCGAGGCTGAAGGGGTTGAGTTCGATCCGCTCGAGGTGGGCCGGCACGGTCGCGTACTGGGCCAACTGCTGGTTGGCGATGCGCAGCGCGACACCGGGGAGAATAAGGAAGCCGAGCAGACTATAGAGGGCTACCAGGGCCACGATTGCGCCAGCGGCGCGAGTCAATCCTTTGTACATGTGTCGCTTCGTCTGTCTAAGCAGGAGTGCTTGGAGTATGGCACGTTAAATCAGTTCCGCAGGGGCGACCATTTGACCTCACTCAATGCCCATGCGCCGTTTGGCCCGGTGCGCCGAGCCGTCGCGCATTGCCCAGCGCAGTACTGGCGCTGTGCGCCTGAGGCCCAGGCGAATCAGGCGCTGCTGCAAAGGCCCATGTTGCAGGCCGAGCATGGCCTGTGCCCAGCCCGGTAGCAGGTCGATACCGGCGTGCAGCATCAGCTTGCCCACCGGCTGTGCCAGGCGGCTGGGGGCAGGGGCATCGAGCAGGATTCGTATCACTTCATGGCTGCGCGCATCGCAGTGCAGCTGGGGGTGCATGCGTTGCAGATAGTCTTCCACCTGTTGGCACGAACGCGGCACGTCACGGGCGCCAAGGCGCTCGGCGATCAGGGCGATTTCGTTGTAATAGGCATCCTGCTCGGTGCGCGGCAGCTGCGGGTTGCGGTAACGCAGATGAGCGGCGAGGAAACTGCTGACCTCCGCCACATGCACCCAGGTCAGCAGGTCCGGGTCGCTGGCCGCATAGGGGCGGCCGTCCGGCGCGGTGCCGGTAACTTGCAGGTGAATGGTGCGCACTTTGTCGATCAGCCATTCGGCGTCGCCCGTGGCGCCGAACGTGGTGCCGGAAATGAACTGGCTGGTGCGGCGCAGGCGGCCGAGCAGGTCTTCGCGGAAATTGGAGTGGTCCCACACGCCGGCCAGGGCCAACGGATGCAACAGCTGCAGCATCAGGGCGCTGATGCCGCCGACCAGCATGCTCGGGAAGTCGCCATGCACCCGCCAGCTGATGCTGTGCGGGCCGAACAGGCCAGGGTCGCCCTTGGGCGATTCCAGGTCGAGCTGGCCGAGGGCCAGCCCGGTGAGGCTCATGACCTGGGTTTCGATACGGCGACGAAGGGCTTCCATGGCGACCTGCGGTGCGGGGCGGCCATGAACAGCGGCCGCCGGTTACGGGTTAAGGCGTTTGTCGATCAGGCCCTGTACCACGCTGGGGTCGGCAAGGGTCGAGGTATCGCCCAGGTTGTCCAGCTCGTTGCAGGCGATTTTGCGCAGTATACGCCGCATGATCTTGCCTGAGCGCGTCTTGGGTAGCGCCGGCGCCCACTGAATCAGCTCGGGTTTGGCGAAACTGCCGATTTCCTTGCTTACCAGTGCCAGCAGCTCGGCCTTTAGCGTGTCGTCTGGCGTCACGCCATTCATGGTCGTGACGAAGGCGTAGACGCCCTGGCCCTTGAGGTCGTGGGGGTAACCGACCACGGCTGCCTCGGCGACGCTGTCATGCAGCACCAGTGCGCTTTCTACTTCGGCGGTGCCTATGCGGTGCCCGGACACGTTGATCACATCGTCGATGCGCCCGGTGATCCAGTAGTCGCCATCGGCGTCGCGGCGGGCACCGTCGCCGGTGAAGTAGTAGCCGGGCATGGGTTTGAAGTAGGTGTCGACCATGCGCTGATGGTCGCCATAGACGCTACGGATCTGCCCGGGCCAGCTGGCCTTGATGACCAGAAGGCCAGCGCCGGGGCCTTCGATCAGTTTGCCTTTTTCGTCCAGTAGCGCCGGTTGCACGCCAAACATGGGCTGTGTGGCGCAACCGGGTTTGAGTGCCTGCGAGCCGGGCAGCGGGGTGAGCATGATGCCGCCGGTTTCGGTCTGCCACCAGGTATCGACAATGGGGCAGCGCTTCTGCCCGACCGCCTCGAAATACCACTCCCAGGCTTCAGGGTTGATTGGCTCGCCGACGCTGCCCAACAAGCGCAGGCTCTTGCGCGAGGTGCCCTGCAGCGGCGCGGAGCCCTCGCGCATCAATGCGCGCAGGGCGGTCGGGGCGGTGTAGAAAATGTTTACCTGGTGCTTGTCCACCACCTGCCAGAAGCGTGAAGTGTCCGGGTAGTTGGGTACGCCTTCGAACATCAGCGAGATGGCGCCATTGGCCAGCGGGCCATAGACGATGTAGCTGTGGCCGGTAACCCAGCCGACATCGGCGGTGCACCAGAAAACCTCGCCGTCACGGTAGTCGAACACTACCTTGAAGGTCATTGTCGCTTGCAGCAGGTAGCCGCCGGTGGTGTGCAGCACGCCTTTTGGTTTGCCGGTGCTGCCGGAGGTATAGAGGATGAACAGCGGGTCTTCGGCCGCCATCGGCTCGGGGGGGCAGTCGTCGCCGGCCTTTTCCGTTACTTCGTGGTACCAGAGGTCGCGGCCTTCGGCCCAGGCGACATCGCCGCCGGTGCGGCGCACCACCAACACGCTGCTGACCGCTGGGCAGCTGGCCAGGGCCTTGTCGACGTTCTGTTTCAGCGGGACACGCTTGCCGCCACGCACGCCCTCATCGGCGGTGATCACGGTGCGGCAGTCGGCGTCGAGGATGCGGTCGCGCAGGGCGTCGGGGGAAAAACCGCCGAACACTACCGAATGTATGGCCCCGATGCGGGTGCAGGCGAGCATGGCGAAGGCGGCTTCGGGGATCATCGGCATGTAGATGCACACCCGGTCGCCTTTCTTGACCCCGCGCGCCTTCATTGCATTGGCCAGGCGGCAGACCTGGCGGTGCAGCTCGCGGTAAGTGATGGCCTTGGAGTCTTTTGGGTCGTCACCTTCCCACAGCAAGGCCGTCTGCTCGCCGCGCTGGGCTAGATGGCGGTCGATGCAGTTATAGCTGACGTTGAGCTGTGCACCGTCGAACCAGCGGGCCTTGCCGGTATTCAGGTCGCATTGCTGCACGCTCGACCAGGGCTTGATCCAGTCCAGGCGTTTGGCCTGCTCGCCCCAGAAGGTGTCAGGATCGTCGACCGACTGGCGGTACAGGCGATGGTATTCGTCGGGGGTGAGGGTGGCGGATTGGCTGACGGCCAGGGCCTGGGGATAGTTGCGGATATCGAACATGGCGGGTGGTCCTGCTCTTGTAAGGGGCGATGGACTGCAACGGCTATTCGATAGGACAGTGTAGCTGGGAGAGGTGTTCAACCTTGCAGGCCTCTTCGCGGGATTGCCCGCGAAGAGGTGCGTAGAGGCTTTAGATCACCCGCGGTGGCGGCCGCGGAAGTAGTTGATCAGCCCTTGGGTGGAGCCATCTTCGGCGCTTTCTTCCAGGCTGCCGACCAAGCGCTGGTAAACGCCCTTGCCCAGCTCCTTGCCCAGCTCAACGCCCCACTGGTCGAAGGCATTGATACCCCAGATCACGCTCTGCACGAACACCTTGTGCTCGTACATCGCCACCAGAGCGCCCAGGCGGCGAGGGCTGATACGTTCGACCACCAGGGTGTTGCTCGGGCGATTACCCGGGATCACCTTGTGCGGTGCGAGCTTCTCGATATCCGCTTCGTTCAGGCCTTTGCCGCGCAGCTCGGCTTCAGCCTCCTCACGGGTTTTACCCAGCATCAGCGCCTGGCTTTGCGACAGGCAGTTGGCATACAGCCACTGGTGATGGTCGGCCACCGGGTTGAAGCTCACGACCGGCACGATGAAGTCGGCCGGAATCAGCTGGGTTCCCTGGTGCAGCAACTGGTGGTAGGCGTGCTGGCCGTTACAGCCCACGCCACCCCAGATAACCGGGCCGGTGTCGGTCTTCACCGGGGTGCCGTCCTGCAGCACGCTCTTGCCGTTGGACTCCATGTCCAACTGCTGCAAGTGCTTGGTGATGTTGCGCAGGTAGTGGTCGTACGGCAGGATCGCGTGGCTGTTCGCGCCCCAGAAGTTGCCGTACCACACACCTAGCAAGGCCAGTAGCACCGGCATGTTCTTGTCGAAGGGGGCGGTCTGGAAGTGCTGGTCCATGGTGTAGGCACCGGACAGCAGTTCCTTGAAGTTGGCCGTGCCGATGGCCAGGGCGATCGGCAGGCCGATGGCCGACCACAGCGAGTAGCGCCCGCCTACCCAGTCCCACATCGGGAAGATGTTCTCTTCGCGGATACCGAACGCCACCGCAGCGGCCTTGTTGCTGGAAACCGCGATGAAGTGGCGGTACAGCTCGGCTTCCGAGCCGCCCTGGGCCAGGTACCAGGTACGCGCGGCCATGGCGTTTTTCAGGGTCTCGAGGGTGTTGAACGACTTTGACGAGACGATGAACAGGGTGGTTTCGGCGCGCAGGTTGGCCGAGAGCTCGTGGAATTCACTGCCGTCGATATTGGCCAGGTAATGGCAGCGCACGCCGCGCTGGGCGTAGGGCAGCAGCGCTTCGGAGACCAGCTCGGGGCCGAGGAACGAGCCGCCGATACCGATATTGACCACGTCGGTGATCGGTTTTTCGCTGTAGCCGCGCCACAGGCCGTCGTGGATGCGCCCGACCAGTTCGGTGATCTGGTTGAGTACCTTGTGCACTTCCGGCATGACGTTCACGCCGTTGACACTGAGCTTGTCGCCTACGGGCCGTCGCAGGGCGGTGTGCAGCACCGGACGGCCTTCGGAGGCATTGATGATTTCGCCGGCGAACATCGATTTGATGGCGTCCTGCAGGCCCACTTCGTTGGCCAGGTTCACCAGCAGGTCGCGGCTTTGTTCGGTGATCAGGTTTTTCGAGTAGTCGAGGAACAGGCCGCAGCAGCTCAGGGAGAACTGGTCGAAGCGTTGGGCATCGGCGGCGAAGGCTTCGCGCATGCTGAAGCCTTGCATGGCGTCGCGGTGTTGCTGAAGCGCCTGCCAGGCGGGCAGGGCCGTCACATCGTGGGGTGTACGGTAATACGCCATTGCGCGGGGTTCCCTTGGTGCGTGGTGAGGCCTTGGACACGGCAGTTATTGCCGGGTTCAGGCTGGCATCATTATAGGCAAAGGCCACTTGCAGGGAATGGGTATGGCGGGGGAATTTGGCGGGCGCCCGTGGGAGCGGGCTTGCCCGCGAATGGGCTGCAAAGCAGCCCAATGCCGTTACGCAGTCTTTTCTTCCAGATGCAGGTACAGGTTGTCGATCAACCGCGTGTTACCCAGGTACGCCGCCGCGATCACCACCAGGTCTCGATCGTCGATCAGTGCCGGGCGCAGGCTCACGGCATGGCGCACTTCCAGGTAATCCGGCCGGAAACCCGCAGCGTTCAGTTGCGCCTGGCCTTCTGCGACCAGCGCGGCAAAGTCGCGCTGGCCACGGCCGATGCCCGCTGCAATGTGCTGCAACGTGCGGTAAAGCGCTGGCGCGGCAGTACGCTGCTCAGGCGTGAGGTAGCCATTGCGCGACGACAGCGCCAGGCCATCGTCGGCACGCACGGTGGGTTCGCCGATGATCTGGATCGGCATGTTCAGGTCGCGCACCATGGCGCGGATCACCGCCAGCTGCTGGAAGTCCTTCTCGCCGAACACGGCAAGGTCTGGCTGAACCATGTTGAACAGTTTGCTGACTACCGTGGCCACGCCTTCGAAATGCCCTGGTCGGCTGGCGCCGCACAGGCCTTCGGAAAGTTGGGGCACGCTGACGCGGGTTTGCACGCTCATGCCGTCGGGGTACATCTCTTCCACGGCGGGCGCGAACAGCAGGTTGCAGCCGGCCTGCAGCAGGCGCTCCTGGTCGGCGGCCAAAGTGCGCGGGTACTTGTCGAGGTCTTCGTTGGCGCCGAACTGCAGCGGGTTGACGAAGATGCTGGCGACCACAAAATCGGCGCGCTGCGCGGCCTTGGTCACCAGCGCCGCGTGGCCGCTGTGCAGGTTGCCCATGGTCGGCACGAAGCCGATACGTTTGCCTTCACCGCGGGCGCGGGCTACTGCCGCGCGCAATTCGCGGACGGTCTTGACTGTATTCATGCACTGAACCCGTGTTCGCTGCCTGGGAAGCTGACTTGCTTGACGGCCTCGACATAAGCGACGAGGGCGCTGTGGATATCTGGCTGGCCTTGCATGAAGTTTTTCACGAACTTCGGTACCCGGCCACTCAGCGACAAGCCGAGCATGTCGTGCAGCACCAGTACCTGGCCATCGGTGGCGCTGCCCGCGCCAATACCGATTACGGGAATACCCACGGCGTTGGTGATTTCCGCCGCCAGTTCGCTGGGTACGCATTCGAGCAGCAGCATGGCCGCACCGGCCTGCTCCAGGGCAATCGCGTCGGCGCGCATCTGCCGGGCCTGGGCTTCCTGGCGGCCTTGCACTTTGTAGCCGCCCAGCACATTGACGGTTTGCGGGGTCAGGCCCATGTGTGCGCACACCGGCACGCCACGCTCGGCCAGCAGGCGGATGGTTTCGGCAAGCCAGGCTGCGCCTTCGATCTTGATCATGTGGGCGCCGGCTTGCATCAGCGTGGCGCTGTTGGCAAAAGCCTGCTCCGGGGTAGCGTGCGCCATGAAAGGCAGGTCGGCGAGGATCAGCGCACCGTCGTTGCCGCGTTTGACGCAGGCGGTGTGGTAGGCCATGTCTGCCGTGGTTACCGGCAAGGTGCTGTCGTGGCCCTGCAGGACCATCCCCAGTGAGTCGCCCACCAGCAACACTTCAACGCCGGCCTGGCTGGCGGCCTTGGCGAAGGTCGCGTCGTAGCAAGTCAGCATGGTGATTTTTTCACCCTTGGCCTTGAGGCCATTGAGGGTGGTAAGGGTTACTTCAGGCATGTAGGAAATTCCTCGTTCAGGCGCTGTAAAAAACGACTGCATTCAACGCGTGTAGTCATCTTCCGGAGCGGCACATCATCGCGTGTGATGTTCGGGTACAGGTCCGTCCGGGCCTAAATACGGGTATGCGGCACTTTGGTGCCACACGGGACGCCTATAGTCGTGAGCGAGGTAAGGGAAGTCAATCACCCTGTTACCGCATTGTTACGATCAGGGTGTTACTGGCGTTACCGCTGCTGGGCGGCAGGCTGGAACGCCCGGTTTACAGGCGTTCCAGGCCGACGAACGGGCAGCCGTCGAGCAGTTGTGCGAGCGCGCGGCCATCGGCCAGGCGGAAATCGCCCGGTACCAGTTCGGCCAGCGGGTACAGCACGAAGGGGCGGGCATGCATGTGGTAATGCGGCACTTTCAGGCGTGGCTCGTCGAGTACCTGGTCGCCGAACAGCAGAATGTCCAGGTCCAGCGTGCGCGGGCCCCAGCGTTCCTTGCGCACGCGACCCTGGTCGTTCTCGATGGCCTGCAGGGCATCGAGCAGGGCCAATGGCGCCAAGGTTGTGTCCAGCGCGGCCACGGCGTTGGTATAGCGCGGCTGGCCAGGCAGCAGCGAGTCGCTGGTGTAGAGTGCCGAGGCCGCTACCAGGCGTGTGGCCTCGACCTGGTCGAGCGCCTGCAAGGCGCTACGCAACTGCTCGGCAGGTGCGTCCAGGTTGCTGCCCAGGCCTACATAGGCGCGAATGGTCACTCGAACGCCTCGTCGCCACCGCGTTTGCGTTTGCTGCCGCTGCGCTTGCGTTTGCGTGGGCCGGCGCCGGTGCCTTCGTCACGGTTGCCCAGCTCGCGGATCATTTCGCGGCGCTCGCTGTCGTTGGCATCCTGGTAATCGGTCCACCACTGGCCGAGGTCGTCGGTTTCTTCCCCAGCGCTTTCGCGCAACAGCAGGAAGTCGTAACCGGCGCGGAAGCGCGGGTTGTCCAGCAGCATGTCGGCGCGCTTGCCGCTGCGGCGTGGCAGGCGCTCCTGCATGTCCCAGATCTCGCGGATCGGCAGGGTAAAACGCTTGGGAATGGCGATGCGCGCGCATTGCTCGGCGATCAGGTCGTGAGCCGCACCGTTCATGGCCGGGATCGGCGGCACACCCTGGTTCTGCAGGTGCAGCACGCGGGCTGGCAGGGCTGGCCACAGCAGTGCAGCGAACAGGAAGGCCGGCGTCACCGGTTTGCCCTGCTTCACGCGCAGGTCGGTGTTGTTCAGCGCCTGGCTGATCAACGTGTGGGTGTAGGTTGGGCGCTCGTCCAGGGCATGGGCGCTGGCAGGGAACAGCGGCTCGAACAACTCCAGGTCGACCAGCATTTCGAAGGCGATAGCACCTTGGCCGCTGAGGAACAGCTTGAGGCACTCTTCGAACAGGCGCGCGGGCGGAATCTCGCGCAGCATCGGGGCCAGGCCGCGGATCGGCTGGAAGGTGTGCTTTTCGATGCCAAAGTCGAGCTTGGCGGCAAAGCGCACCGCACGCAGCATGCGCACCGGGTCTTCCTGGTAACGGTGGGTCGGGTCGCCAATCAGCCGCAGCAGGCGATTGCGCACATCGTGCACACCGTTGGCGTAATCGAGAATGCGCTCGCTGACCGGGTCGTAGTACAGGGCGTTGATGGTGAAGTCGCGGCGTTGCGCGTCTTCTTCCAGGGTGCCGTACACGTTGTCTCGCAAGATGCGACCACTGGCGTTATGCGACGAACGGTGGGCGTCGCCCTGGTCGTCTTCCGAGTGGTGGGCGCGGAAGGTGGCGACTTCAATGATCTCACGGCCGAAATGCACGTGGACCAGCTTGAAGCGGCGACCAATGATGCGCGCGTTGCGGAACTCGGCACGAACCTGTTCGGGGGTGGCGCTGGTGGCGACGTCGAAGTCCTTCGGCGTGATGCCCAGCATCAGGTCGCGGACACAGCCACCGACCAGGTAAGCCTGGTAGCCGGCGCTTTGCAGGCGCTCCACGATGTTCACCGCATGGCGGCTGAACTGGTGGCGCTGCAGCGAGTGCTGGCTCTTGTTGATCACCTCAGGCGTGGTGCGCCTGTGGTGCGGGCCCGGTACGGGCGGGCGGAAAGACTGGAACAGCTTCTTCAGCATGGGATGCACTGTGTGAAGGAATGTTCGGCCAAGAATAGGAGAATGGCCGCATGATGGGCGGGGATTCTAGCATTTACTCGAGGAATGGTGTAGGCGGGTGGCAGGATGCCTGCCAGAAGGGTAGAAACGACAAGGGGAGCCTAAGCTCCCCAAGAAGTCGTTGCGTGCTCTTATTGTTTTTTTTGCTGGGCTTCTTGTTTTTGTTGAGCGCCCTGTCCACAAATCTCGAAGCTTGTGGACGACCCCTAAACCAGGGGTTAAGAGCAAACGGATTGCTTTGGCCGCTGATGTCACGTTGATCTGTCGATCCAACCAGTTCAGGCGCTGCTTTTTAGTGCAGTTTTTGTTGTTCTCTGCCTGGTCGTGGGGCAAGCCCCAAACACGCATCCTCTCCAAAAGAATCAGTTAGCTGCGCCTCCGCCGTCTTGTTTTTATTGTGCGTGAGCCGTTTCGTCTTGTTCTTATTGTAGGTTGCAGTGCTTGTTATTGTTTTTGTACTAAGCATATAGCAGGTGCCGTGCCAACTTTTTGAAACCTAGCAAAATCAAGGGGTTGAGGTGTTCTGGTGATTTTTGTGACGCCGAAAATGTCGAAATTTCGTTACCGTACGCCTCGGGAACTGTTACGGCGGAAAGGTTGGGTAACAGATTTTTGCGGGAACTGATGTGTTACCGGGGGGCTTTGAAGCCAGGTGTGCTCGCCATGGCCCGTTCAGGGCCTATGCGATCGAGCGCCGCCCGCGCGGCGCTCGATCGCATAGGCGCCGCAATTGCTGCGGCGTACCGTGCGCAGGCTGGTTATTCGCTGGTAGCGTTGCTTTTGCGCCGCGGGATGCCCAGGCGCTGACGGCGTTCCCACAGGCACTTGCGGCTGACGCCCAGCTTGCGTGCCAGTTCGGTCTCGGTCATGTGGTCCTGGTGTTCGAGCACGAAGTGCTGGAAGTAGTCTTCCAGCGACAGGTCCTCGGTCGGCTCGTGGCTGGCACTGGCCGCACTGGCCACCACCAGGGCGTTGTCGAGGATGTCGTCTTCTTCCAGGTCGCTCAGCTCGATGTCGATACCCAGCAGGTCGGCGGAAATCTCTGCGCTCTCGCTGAGAATCACCGCGCGCTCCACGGCGTTTTCCAGCTCGCGCACGTTACCCGGCCAGCTGTAGTGTCGAATGGCCTGCTCGGCTTCGGCCGAGAAGTGCAGGTCGTCGCGGCCGATGCGCGCACTCTGGCGAGCGAGGAAGGCGCTGGCGATCTCGTTGACGTCGCTGCCGCGCTCGCGCAGGGCCGGCAGCTTCAGGGCGATCACGTGCAGGCGGTAATAGAGGTCTTCACGGAACTGGCCGGCCTTGGCCAGGTTCTTCAGGTCGCGGTGGGTCGCGGCGATCAGGCGCACATCCACCTTTTGCGACTGTACCGAACCCACCCGGCGAATCTCTCCTTCCTGCAGCACGCGCAACAGGCGAGCCTGGGCTTCCAGCGGCAGCTCGCCGATTTCATCGAGGAACAGCGTACCGCCATCGGCGGCTTCCACCAGGCCGGCGCGCCCGGCGCTGGCACCGGTGAACGCGCCTTTTTCGTGGCCGAACAGTTCGGACTCGATCAGTGTCTCGGGGATGGCCGCGCAGTTCACTGAAATCATCGGCGCCTTGGCCCGGCGCGACAGGTTGTGCAGGGCGCGGGCCACCAGCTCTTTACCCGTGCCCGACTCACCCTGGATAAGCACATTGGAGTCGGTGGGTGCGACCTTGCGGATCTTGCTGTACATGTCCTGCATGGGCGGGCACGAGCCGATGATGCCGATTTCGCCATTGGCCGCTGCCGCGCTGCTTTTATCGGCTGGGGCAGCCTTGCCATTGCTGGCGCGTGGCTCGGCAGCGGGTGCGGCGGCCGGGGCGTTTTGCCGGTCACGCAGGATGCGCGCCACCGCTTGCAGCATCTCGTCATGGTCGAAGGGCTTGGCGATGTAGTCCACCGCGCCCATTTTCATCGAGTCCACCGCCGAGCGCAGGCTGGCGTAACTGGTCATGATCAGCACCGGGGTGCCCTGGCCGAGCTTGATCAGCTCGGTGCCGGGAGCGCCTGGCAAGCGCAGGTCACTGACGATGAGGTCGAAGGTGGCAATGCTGAAGCGTTCCTGGGCTTCCTGCACCGAGCCGGCTTCGCTGACCTGGTACTGGTTCCGCTCAAGCAGGCGACGCAGGGCCGAGCGGATGATGGTTTCGTCTTCGACGATCAGAATGTGCGGCATTGATTCAATTCTCTCGACGGTCTCGAATTTCAGGGGACGTCGCTACGACATGCCGGGGCAGGGTCACGCGGATCCGGGTGCCACGTTGCCGTTCGATATCGGCCGGGCTGTCGATGGTGATTTGCCCATAATGCTCTTCCACGATGGAATAGACCAGAGCGAGCCCCAGTCCGGTTCCTTCGCCCGGGTCCTTGGTGGTGAAGAAGGGTTCGAACAGGCGGTCCTGGATGTTCTTCGGAATCCCGCTGCCCTCGTCTTCGACGATCAGGTCGACGGTGTGCTCACTGGTCTCGCTACGCACGCGCACGGCACTGCCGGCGGGCGAGGCGTCGCGGGCGTTGGAGAGCAGGTTGATCAGCACCTGGGCCAGGCGCTGCGGGTCCCCTTCGGCCCAGTGGTCTGGGTCGCAGAGGTTGAAGAACTGTACTTCGAAATTGCGCCGGTTCAACGCCAGCAGACCGATGGCATCCTGTGCCACTTCGGCCAGGCACACGGGTTCCTCGCTGTTCTGGTGGCTGCCACCGGCATGGGCGAAGCTCATCAACGACTGGACGATGCGCGACACGCGCTTGGTCTGGTCGAGGATCTGGCTGGACAGCTCGATGATTTCGCCATCGCCTTCGCGTTCTTCACGCAGGTTCTGCGCCAGGCAAGCGATGCCAGTGATCGGGTTGCCGATTTCGTGGGCCACGCCGGCGGCCAGGCGGCCGATACTGGCCAGGCGCTCGGAGTGCACCAGCTTGTCCTCCAGTGCCTGGGTCTCGGTCAGGTCTTCCACCAGCAGCACCAGGCCACTGTTACCGGGGGCCAACGGCTCGTCGATGGCCGCCTTGTGCAGGTTCAGCCAGCGCGGCTGGCCGTCCAGCGCCAGGCGCTGCTTGTGCAGGTGCTCGTCGGGCACGTCGATGAACCCTTGCAGCAGGCCGCGCCAAGGCTCGTCTATGGTGAGCAGGCGCGAACCGACCACATGCTTGGCGGCAATGCCGGTAAGCTCTTCCATGGCCTTGTTCCACATCAGGATTTCCTGGTCCTTGGCCAGCGAGCAGACGCCCATGGGCAGCTCCTGCAGGGTTTGGCGGTGGTAGCGGCGCAGGGCATCGAGCTCGGCGGCCAGGCCGGTCAGACGCGAGTGGTAGTCTTCCAGGCGGCTTTCGATGAAGTGGATGTCTTCGGTCACGTAGTTTTCGTTACCGGACTTGTACGGCAGGAACGTCTCGACCATGTCCTGGGCCACGCTCGGCCCCATCAGGCCGGACAGGTTGGCCTCGATGCGGTCGCGCAGGCGGCGCAGGGCATAGGGGCGGCGCTCGTCGAACGGCAGGTAGAGGTCGCGCAGGGCTTGCTCCACTTCCTTTTGTGCGGCCTTGGCCCCCAGCGGTTTGGCCAGCTGAGTGGCGAACTCCTGGGGCGAGGCGGCGTGCAGCTCGCGGCGTTGCGGGCGGCGCACGTTGTCCACCGCGCAGGCTTCGGCCGCACTGACCTCTTCGTTGCTGGCGTTGGTGAACAGCGAGATCAGGGTGAACAACAGCACGTTTGCCGCCAGCGAGGCGATTGCCGCCATGTGCCAGCTGGTGTCGTCCAGCACATAGATCATGTCCAGCAACGGAATGTAGAAGCCCTGCAGGTTGCCCAGCAGCGGCAGCAGCATGGTCACCATCCACACCAAGGTGCCGGCCAGCAGCCCGGCGATGAAGCCGCGGCGGTTGGCGGTCGGCCAGTACAGTACCGACAGCACGCCAGGCAAAAACTGCAAGGTGGCGACGAAGGCGACGATGCCCAGGTTGGCCAGGCTCTGGTGGTTGTTCTGGGTCAGGTAGAACATGAAGCCGGCGGTGATGATGGCGACGATCAGTGCCCGTCGGGTCCACTTCAGCCAGCGGTAGATGTTGCCCTCGGCCGGGGGTTGGTACAGCGGCAGCACCAGGTGGTTCAGGGCCATGCCCGACAGCGCCAGGGTGGTGACGATGATCAGGCCGCTGGCCGCCGACAGGCCGCCAATGTAGGCCAGCAGTGCCAATGCCTGGTTGTTGGCGGCAATCCCCAGGCCCAGGGTGAAGTACTCGGGGTTGGTGCTTGCGCCCAGGCGCAGGCCGGCCCACAGCACCAGCGGTACGGCCAGGCTCATCAGCAGCAGGAACAGCGGCAGTCCCCAGCTGGCGCTGACCAGCGAGCGCGGGTTGAGGTTTTCGGTGAAGGCCATGTGGTACATGTGCGGCATGACGATGGCCGAGGCGAAGAACACCAGCAGCAGGGTGCGCCATGGGCCTTCCTGCAGCGGGGTGTGCAGGGCGGCAAGGGCGGTCTGGTTCTGTAGCAGCCAGACTTCCAGCTCATGCGGGCCGCCGAATACGCCATACAAGGCGTACAGGCCGATACCGCCCAGGGCCAGCAGCTTGATCACCGACTCGAAGGCGATGGCGAAAACCAGCCCTTCATGTTTCTCACGCGTGGCAATGTGCCGCGAGCCGAAGAAAATGGTGAACAGGATGATCAGCGTACAGAAGGCAAACGCTACCCGGGCCTTGACCGGCTCACCGGTAAGGATGCTGATCGAATCGGCCACCGCCTGGATCTGCAGAGCCAGCAACGGCAGCACACCGATGAGCATGATGATGGTGGTCAATGCCCCGGCCCAGGTGCTGCGGAAGCGGAACGCCAGCAGGTCGGCCAGCGATGACAGCTGGTAGGTGCGGGTGATCTTGAGGATCGGGTAGAGCAGCACCGGTGCCAGCAGGAAGGCGCCGGACACCCCCAGGTAACAGGCGAGGAAGCCGTAGCCATACTGGTAGGCCAGGCCCACCGAGCCATAAAAGGCCCAGGCACTGGCGTACACGCCCAGCGACAGGGTGTAGGTAAGCGGGTGGCGAATGATCGAGCGCGGGATCAACCCGCGCTCGCTGATCCAGGCCACGCCGAACAGCACCATGAGGTACCCGGCGCTGATCAGGATCATCTGGGTCAGGCTAAAGCTCATCGGCATCTCGTTGGCTCTGCAGGATGAAGGTGACGACGATCAGGATCAGCCAGAGCAGGTAGGGGCGGTACCAGGCTCCGGTCGGCTCGATCCACCAGTCCATGATGGCCGGGGAGAACAGGTAGATCCCCACGACCAGAAGCAGGACCAAACGATAGATGTACATGCTGGCCTCGATGGTTGGGCGCTGCGGGCTTGGACTTATTATTGGCGCAAATGGCGGGGGGGATGCTAGCGGGAATCCACAGTGTTCGCCAAGATTTTGAATTCATTGGGCTTTTGTTTTCGAGAGATGGTTTGCCCGTGCCCGCGAAGGGGCTGGTAGAACCTCAGCGCAAATCAGCCTCTGGCACCGTAGTCTTCTGCGCAATCGCCTCTGGCCGCCACTGTTTACGGGCTACCGCCAGTACCTCAGCCGGCGTTGCCACCAGCAGCTCCGGGTCGGTGTCCTGCCCCAGTGCCCGCAAGGCTCGCAGCAACAACGGCGTTGCATGCTCCACCTGCAGCGGAGGCGAACGGTAGGACTTGCCCAGCTTGTGCCCGTCAGGCTGCACGATCAGCGGAATGTGCAGGTAACGCGGCTGCGAGAAGCCCAGCAGCTCTTGCAGGTACAGCTGGCGCGGGGTGTTGTCGAGCAGGTCGGCGCCGCGCACGATGTCGGTAACACCCTGCCAGGCATCGTCCAGCACCACCGCCAGTTGGTACGCATACAGCCCGTCACGGCGCTGGATGACGAAATCGCCCACCTCACGGCCCAGGTGCTGCTGGTACTCACCCTGCACCCGATCGGTGAAGCGGTAGATCAGTTCCGGCACCCGTAAGCGGATTGCCGCGCCTTCACGGGCATGCCCGGCATTGCGGCACAAGCCGGGGTAGATGCCGTTGTAGCCTTCAAGCTGCTTGCGCGAGCAGGTGCAGGCATAGGCCAGGCCCATGTTGAACAGGCGGTCTACCACGGCGGCATAGGCATCGTGTCGCTGGCTCTGGAACACCACTTCGCCATCCCACTCCAGGCCATAACGCTCCAGGGTCTGCAGGATGGCATCACGGGCGCCAGGCATTTCCCGGGGTGGGTCGGTGTCTTCCATGCGCAGCAGCCAGCGGCCATTGACGGCGCGGGCATCGAGCCAGGAGGCGAGGGCGGCGACCAGCGAGCCAAAATGCAGGAAGCCGCTGGGGGTGGGGGCGAAGCGCCCGATGTAGCTGGAGTTGGTCATGGTCAGGCTGGGCACATAAATGAAACGGGGCGCATCAAGCGCCCCGTTCAGGTGGAAGAAAGATCAGCCTTTGCCGACCGTTTTTTCCTTTTTCTCGGCGATTTCCTTGCAGTCGAAGCACAGGTCTGCGGTAGGACGGGCTTCCAGACGGCGCAGGCCGATTTCGATACCGCACGATTCGCACCAGCCGTATTCATCGGCCTTGATCTTGTCGAGGGTCTTGTCGATTTTCTTGATCAGCTTGCGTTCGCGATCGCGATTACGCAGCTCCAGGGCGAATTCTTCTTCCTGGCTGGCGCGGTCGGCCGGGTCGGGGAAGTTGGCTGCTTCGTCCTTCATGTGGTCCACAGTGCGGTCCACACTGGTCATCAGCTCTTGCTTCCACGCGCCAAGAAGCTTGGTGAAGTGCTTTTTCATGGGCTCGCCCATGTACTCTTCACCCTTGGTTTCTACGTAGGGCTCGACACCGTACATGGTCTGGGCTTTTTGCTTTTCTACGGTGGACATGAATAGACCGCCTCTCACTCATCTGATCCAATGCGCAGGCTGCTCCATCTCCGGCACCCGCCGGCCCTGCGACTGCGAGCCGCCGAACTTACCAGATAGATCGGGGGTGCGCTACCCCGCCTGTTACTGGCAATTGACAGCGGCGCAAGCCACACGTTCGGTGGTGTGCAGAGGTAGAATCTCCAGTTTAGACCCAATTGAGAGAAGGTCATGGCCCACCCCTACAGTGCGCGCAGCCGCGCCATCGAACCCTTCCACGTCATGGCGCTGCTGGCCCGGGCCAACGAGCTGCAGGCGGCCGGGCACGACGTGATCCACCTGGAAATTGGCGAGCCGGACTTCACCACCGCCGCGCCCATCGTCGCCGCCGGCCAGGCCGCACTGGCCGCCGGGCACACCCGTTACACCGCCGCACGCGGCCTGCCGGCACTGCGCGAAGCGATTGCCGGCTTTTATGGCCAGCGCTATGGCCTGAGTATCGATCCGGAGCGCATTCTCATTACCCCAGGTGGCTCTGGCGCGCTGCTTCTGGCCAGCAGCCTGTTGGTCGACCCGGGCAAGCACTGGCTGCTGGCCGACCCGGGTTACCCGTGCAATCGCCACTTCCTGCGCCTGGTAGAGGGTGGGGCGCAGCTGGTGCCGGTGGGCCCGGAGGTGAATTACCAGCTGACCGCTGACCTGGTCGAGCGTTACTGGGACAAGGACTCGGTCGGTGCGCTGGTCGCTTCACCGGCTAACCCGACCGGTACGGTGCTGGGGCGCGAGGCGCTGGCCAGCCTTGCCAAAACCACCCACGAGCGGCATGGTCACCTGGTGGTGGACGAGATCTACCATGGCCTCACCTATGGCATGGACGCACCTAGCGTGTTGGAAGTGGACGACTCGGCGTTCGTCCTGAATAGTTTTTCCAAGTATTTCGGCATGACCGGTTGGCGCCTTGGCTGGCTGGTGGCCCCACCCGGCGCGGTGGCTGACCTGGAGAAGCTGGCACAAAACCTGTACATCAGTGCACCGAGCATGGCCCAGCATGCCGCGTTGGCGTGCTTCCAGCCCGAAACCCTGGCCATTTTCGAAGAGCGCCGCGCCGAGTTCGCCCGCCGTCGCGACTATTTGCTGCCCGCCCTGCGCGAACTGGGCTTCCGCATTGCCGTCGAGCCGCAGGGCGCGTTCTACCTGTATGCCGACATCAGCGCATTTGGCGGTGACGCGTTCGCCTTTTGCCGACACTTCCTGGAGACCGAGCACCTGGCCTTCACGCCGGGCCTGGACTTCGGCCGCCACCTGGCCGGGCACCATGTGCGCTTTGCCTACACCCAGAGCCTGCCGCGCCTGGAAGAGGCGGTGCAGCGTATTGCCCGTGGCCTGCGGAGCTGGCAAGGCTGATGCGTTTCTTTCCCCCTCTTGAACAGGGCCGCCTGCTGCGCCGCTACAAGCGCTTTCTGGCCGATATCGAACTGACCAGCGGCGAGCAGATGACCATCCACTGCCCGAACACCGGTTCCATGCTCAACTGCATGCGTGAAGGCGGGCTGGTGTGGTTCAGCCGCTCCAACGACCCCAAGCGCAAGCTGCCGGGCACCTGGGAGATCAGCGAAACCCCACAAGGGCGGCTGGCCTGTGTGAATACTGGGCGGGCCAATGCGCTGGTCGAAGAGGCGCTGCGGGCCGGCACCATCGCCGAGTTGGCCGGCTTTACCGCGCTCAAGCGTGAAGTGGCCTATGGCGAGGAAGGCAGCCGCATCGACTTTCGTTTGGAGTTCGACGGGGCCCCGGTTTATGTCGAGGTCAAGAGCGTGACCCTGGGCTACCCCGACACTGCAGTCGCAGCCTTTCCCGATGCGGTGACGCAGCGCGGTGCCAAGCATTTGCGCGAGCTGGCGAAGTTGGCGCGGCAGGGGGTGCGGGCGGTGCAGCTGTATTGCGTGAACCTGACCGATGTAGAAGCCGTGCGCCCGGCCGAGGAAATCGATGCGGCGTATGCCCAGGCGCTGCGTGCCGCTGTGGCGGATGGGGTGGAGGTGCTGGCCTACGGCACCCGGTTGGATGCCGAAGGCATCGTCATCGACCGCCGCTTGCCAGTGCTGCTTAACCCTTGAACCAGATGCCCTGGCTGTCTTCGAGGCAGCCCAGGGCCTGCAGTTGATCACCCTCACAGGGGCCGGCCACGCATTCGCCGCTTTCTATCAGGAACAGCGCGCCATGATGGGCGCAGTGGATGAGGCTGGCGCCGTCGTCCAGAAACGCGTCTTCTGCCCAGTTCAGCGGGATGCCCCGGTGTGGACAGCGGTTGCGGTACAGGTAAACCTGGCCCTGGCGGCGCACGCCGAACAGTTCGAGCCCGTCTACGCTGAAGGCGCGGCTTTGGCCTTCGGCCAGGCCGTGGGAGTTACAAAGGAAATGCATGGCAAGGACGACTCGTGAAACACGTGATGGCTTGACGCTTCAATGCGAATAATTATCAAATTGCCCGCATTCGCTGCGCCTGACTGTCTATGGTGCGCAGTTCCGTCGCTCGCCACAAGGCGCGCGGCCCGCCTTCAGAAGGAACCCGATGATGCGCCGTCCCGCCGCTTTGCTCGCCTTATGCGCAAGCCTTGTGCTTTCTACCCAGGCCTTGGCGGCCGAACTGCCGCAACGCTGGGTCAGCGCGGGTGGCGCCCTGAGCGAGTGGATAGCCGCGCTGGGCGGTGAAGCCCGCCTGGTCGGAGTGGACACGACCAGCCAGCACCCGGCTTCGTTGAAATCGCTGCCTAGCGTGGGTTACCAGCGTCAGTTGTCGGCCGAAGGCATTCTCAGCCTGCGCCCGGATGTGCTGGTGGGCACCGAGGAAATGGGGCCTCCACCGGTACTGGCGCAAATCCGCAAGGCGGGCGTGCGGGTCGAGTTGTTCTCCAGCAAGGCCGAGCTGGCGGCGGTGGACGAAAACCTCAAGCATCTGGGGCAGTTGCTCGGCGCAGAGCAGCAGGCTGCGACGCTGGCGACGGACTACCGCCAGCAGCTTGATGCGTTGCACGCCAAGGTCAAGCAGGCCCAGGCCGGGCAACAGGCGCCTGGGGTGGTGTTGCTGGTCGGCCATGCCGGCGCCAAGCCGCTGATTGCCGGGCAGGGCACGGCGGGTGACTGGCTGTTGGGCCAGGCTGGCGGGCGCAACCTTGCAGAGCACCAGGGCTACAAGAACTTCTCCAACGAAGCACTGGCGGCGCTGGACCCGGATGTGATCGTGTTTTCCGACCGGGCGCTGGCCGATGAGCAGGCCTTGCAGGCGCTGTTGAAAGAAAACCCCGCGCTGGCCGCTTCGCGGGCGGTGCGGGAGAAACGCCTGGTGTCACTGGACCCGACGCTGCTGGTCGGCGGGCTCGGGCCTCGCCTGCCAGCGACCTTGCAGTCGCTGGCAGCCACTTTCTACCCGGCAGCCCAGGCTAGCTTTGCGCAATGAAACAGCGGGTCCAGCCACGTACATTGTTCATTAGCCTGAGCCTGCTGTGCCTGTTGGCCGTCTGGCTGTCACTTGCGCTGGGCCCTGTCAGCCTGCCGCTGCTCGACACCCTGCGCGCCGGCCTGCGCCTGTTGGGGCTGCCGATTGCTGCTGATGGCCTGCAGCAGGCCGAGATGATTCTTGGCCAGATCCGCCTGCCGCGTACCCTGCTGGGGTTGGCGGTGGGTGCGGTGCTGGCGCTGTCCGGGGTGGCCATGCAGGGGCTGTTCCGCAACCCGTTGGCCGACCCTGGGCTGGTAGGGGTTGCAGCCGGGGCAGCGATGGGGGCAGCGGTCGCCATTGTCGGCGGCGCCTGGTTTGGTGGCATGCCGGATGCTTTCGCGCCTTATCTGCTGTCGTTCTGCGCTTTTGTCGGGGGGCTTGGAGTAACTGCGCTGGTCTACCGTCTGGGCCGCCGCGATGGCCAGACCAACGTCGCCACGATGTTATTGGCCGGTGTGGCCATGACCGCGCTGGGGGGCGCGGCCGTGGGGCTGTTTTCTTACCTGGCCGACGACGCCACCCTGCGCACACTGACCTTCTGGAACCTGGGCAGCCTCAATGGCGCCAGTTACGAACGCTTGTGGCCATTGTTGCTGGTGGCGGCCGGTGTGGCGATGTGGTTGCCACGGCGGGCCAAGGCGCTTAATGCCCTGCTGTTGGGTGAGTCAGAGGCGCGTCACCTGGGCGTTGACGTGGAGCGGCTCAAGCGTGAGCTGGTGTTCTGCACCGCGCTGGGCGTGGGCGCGGCAGTGGCTGCTGCGGGGCTGATCGGTTTTATCGGCCTGGTCGTGCCACACCTGGTACGCCTGCTGGCCGGGCCCGATCACCGCGTGGTGTTGCCGGCCTCGCTGCTGGCCGGCGGTGTGTTGATGTTGTTCGCCGACCTGGCAGCGCGCCTGCTGCTGGCGCCTGCCGAGCTGCCGATTGGCATCGTCACGGCATTTATCGGTGCGCCTTTCTTTCTGTTCCTGCTGATACGAGGGCGCAGCTGATGTTGCAAGTAGAGGGCCTGTATCTGCGCAGGGGCAGCAATGAGGTACTGCACGACATTCACCTGCAACTGCAGCCAGGGCAAGTAGTGGGCGTGCTTGGCCCCAACGGTGCCGGCAAGAGCAGCCTGCTGGGTGTGCTGTGCGGTGAGCTGGCGCCCGACCATGGGCGGGTGACGCTGCAAGGGCGACCTTTGGCCGATTGGGCTGGGCAGGAACGAGCCAGGCGCCTGGCGGTATTGCCGCAAGTGTCCAGCTTGGGTTTCTCGTTCCGGGTCGAGGAAGTGGTGGCCATGGGGCGTATGCCCCATGGCACCGGGCAGCGGCGTGATGCAGAAATTGTCCAGGCAGCCTTGCAGGCGGCAGATGCCTGGCACCTGGTGGCGCGCAGTTACCTGGCGTTGTCTGGCGGCGAGCGGCAGCGGGTGCACCTGGCCCGCGTACTGGCGCAGCTGTGGCCAGGGGAAGAGGGCAGCATATTGCTGCTCGACGAGCCGACCTCGATGCTCGACCCGCTGCATCAGCACACAACCCTGGAAGCCGTGCGCCGCTTCGCCGACAGTGGTGCTGCTGTGCTGGTGATCCTGCATGACCTGAACCTGGCGGCGCGTTACTGTGACCGTATCCTGTTGCTGGAGCAGGGGCGCTGCCATGCGTTTGCCTCCCCTGAAGAAGTGCTGACGCCAACGGCGTTGAGAGCAGTCTACGGTCTCGATGTGCTGGTGCAGGCGCACCCGGAGCGTGGGCATCCGCTGATCATTGCCCGCTAGGAGGCATTGCCGATGCGTCACCTGCTGCTGTCCGGTTTTTCGTTTTGCCTGATGTTGTCATTGGGCGGCTGCCAGGCCAGCTTGCCGCCAATGCCCGCTTGGCAGAGCAGTGAAGGGCGCACGCATGCCGAGTTGGGGCGCATCATCGACCTTGCCGATGGCCAGATGATCAGCGCACGGCAGCTGGTGCAGCGCCTTGCTGTCGCACCCCGTGTGCTGGTGGGCGAAAAACATGACAACCCTGACCATCACGCGCTTCAGCTTTGGCTGCTGCGTGCATTGCAGGGCCAGCGTGCGCAAGGCAGCCTGTTGCTGGAAATGCTGCAGCCCGAGCAGCAACCGCTGGTCGACAAGGTGCTGGGGCAGCCTTTGCCGGCAGACCTGCCCAAGGCGCTGGCCTGGCAGGAGGGCTGGGATTGGCAGATGTACGGGCCGATTGTCAGCGAAGCCTTGCAGCAGCGGGTGCCTTTGCTGGCAGCCAACATTTCACCCGGCGAAATGCGCCAGGCCTATCGACAGCCGGCTCCGCTGCAGGGCGAAAAGTCCAATGCACCGGCGGTAAGGGCCGCCCTGTTGGAGCAGGTGCGCGCCGGGCATTGCGGCATGCTGCCGGAAAGCCAGCTGCCGGCGATGCTGGCCGTGCAGCAGCAGCGCGACCGCCGGATGGCCGAGCGCCTGCTGGCGGCGCCGCAGCCGTCGCTGCTGTTCGCCGGGGCCTATCACGTGCGCAAGGACCTGGGCATACCTTTGCACCTGGCAGACCTGGGGGCGTCGGGGGAGAGCAAGGTTTTGCTGCTGGCCGAGGTGGGCGAGCAGGTCGCACCAGGCGAGGCCGATTATGTGTGGTACACGGCAGCGATGCCGGAGCAGGATTACTGCGCGCAGCTGCGGCGGTAGCCCCGTAGAAATCACAGGCAAAAAAAAGACCCGGCAAATTGCCGGGTCAATAACCGTGATTAGCCTGATGAGGAGATAATCTGAGAGTCCGAACCAGGGGCTCTTAGCTTATCCAACCAGTCTCGCGACCAGTTGTGATAATCATAACGATTCTCATTTAACAGTCAATCCCCTTACCAGGATTATTTTGGATTTTTTTGCGTAGGGCTTTTCGCGTCCAGTTGTTGGTTTAGCGCTTCCTTACGTTCGAGCGGCAAATCGTTCCAGTGCATGTCCAGCAGGGCGCCTTCGATGGCGTACAACAGCACCTTGGAGGCGCGGAACCCTCGTGTCTTCACGGCCTGGTATGCACCCACCGCACCCAGGCGGCGCAGATCCGATGCGCTGTGGATGCCGGCGGCATGCAGCCACTGCGCAGAGGTCTTGCCAAGGTTCTTCAGGTGCTGCAATTCATCGTTCATCGAGCCTCCTTGCGATGGCTGAACGGGGAATGGGGATAAATCGCGAGCAGGTCAGAAAGGAGTGTAGCGGGGGTTAAGAATTACGCGGCCTTTTGCCATCGGGGGCGATAAGAGGACCTGTACCGGCCGCTACACGGGCTTGCCCGCGAAGTGGCCGGTAAAGGAAAACGGCGAACTTACAGGCCAGGCAAGCGCTGACGAACCTGTTCGATCACCTGGTCCATGCTGCCAGCGTCCTGGGTGTCGACCCGGGTGCTCTGCACCAGCTCCTGCGCATCCAGTGCTTCACGGCTGGCCTGTTGGGCCTTGACCACGTCCAGGGTGGCATCCGACGGGTCGCTGTTTTCGGCCTGACGCTGCTCCAGCCAGCTGGCGATGACCGCCTCTGGTGCATGGCAGTCGAGGATCAGGAACGGTACGCCGGTCTGGCTGGCGACGTCTGCCGCAGCCTGGCGCTGTTCATGCTTGAGGTAGGTGGCATCCAACACCACCGGGAAGCCGGCTCGCAGAATGGTTGCTGCGACTTGATGCAGGCGTTGGTAAGTGGCGGCACTGGCACCCTGGTCATAAATGCCGGAGGCCAGCTGACCGGCGTTCTCTTGTGGCTGTTCGCCGAACAGGCGCTTGCGCTCGACATCGGAGCGCACGCGAATGGCGCCCAAGGCTTCGACCAGGCGCATTGCCACGTGGCTCTTGCCCACTGCCGAGACGCCATGGGTGATAGCCAGCAGCCGCGAAGGGATGGCGCTGTAGCTTTCCGCTAGGTTGGCGTAGTTGCGGTAGGTGCGCAAAGTCGTGGCCCGTTGCACGCCATCGGCATTGGCCGGCATGCTGAACAGTGCGACCTTGGCCCGCACCAGGGCGCGATAGGCTTTATAGAAGTTCAGCACTTCCAGGCCTTCATAATCGCCGGTCAACTCCAGGTATTGGCTGATGAAGCGTCGTGCCAGGCACTTGAGGCCGCGATCTTCCAAGTCCATGGCGAGGAAGCCGGTGTCGGCCCACACATCGGTCATGCGGAACGGTTCGTTGAACTCGATGCAGTCGAAGATCACCACCTGGCCGTTGATCAGGGTGGCGTTGCCCAGGTGGATGTCGCCATGGCACTCGCGGGTGAAGCCATTGGCCTTGCGCGAGGCGAACAGGCCTTGCAGCCGCTCGAAACTGCTCCGCGCCCAAGCTTGCAGGTTGTCCAGTTGCAGCAGGTCGGCCTTGTCGCTCAGGAATGGGCGGATCTGCTCGAAGTTCTGCTCGACCGGGGCCATGACGCTTTCAGGCGAGCCGTAGGG
>NZ_BCBQ01000051.1:0-43831 GCF_001320885.1 Pseudomonas sp. NBRC 111140 | reverse complement strand
AGTTGAAGATCTCCGGGAAATAGGTGTTGTTGCCGCCCACATAGAACTTCTGGCTGTTGTTGCCATGGCGCACCATCAGTTTGTCGCCGATCACTGGCATTACATGCTTGACCTGCGGCAGTTGGCCGATGGCCGCTACATCGTCGAGCGTGATGGTGCCGGCGGGCTCACCCAGCGTTGCCGGCTTGCCATTGAGGTAGAGGATGTTCGAGCCGAAGGCGGCCATCTGCGCCATGACCTGGCGCTTGCTGCCTTCGCCCACGGCCAGCATCACCACCACCGAGGCCACGCCGATGACGATACCCAGCAGGGTCAGGGCAGTGCGGAAGCGGTTGACCCACATCACCCGCCAGGCGGCCTGCAGGGCTTCGAGCAATTCGCCTTTCCACGCCCCGCGCAAGGTGGCGCCGCGGTCCAGGCGCTGGCGCAACTGCTCGGCTTGCAGGCCTTGGCCGCTGTCGATCGCAGGCTGTTCGCTGGCCGAGTCACTGATGATCAAACCGTCGCGAATTTCGATCACCCGCTGCGCCCGCGCCGCCACTTCGCGGTCATGGGTAATCAGGATGATCACGTGGCCCTGGCTGGCCAGCTCGTCGAGCAAGGCCATCACCTCGGTGCCGCTGTGGCTGTCCAGTGCGCCGGTGGGTTCGTCGGCGAGGATGATATGGCCGCCGTTCATCAGCGCGCGGGCAATCGACACCCGTTGCTGCTGGCCGCCGGACAATTGGTGCGGGCGGTTGCCGGTGCGGCTGGCCAGGCCCAGGCGGCCTAGCAGGGCGCTGGCGCGAGCGTGGCGCTCGCGGGCGTCAATGCCGGCATAGATGGCAGGCATTTCGACGTTTTCCTGAGCCGAGCCCGACGGGATCAAGTGATAACCCTGGAACACGAAGCCAAACGCTTCGCGGCGTAACCAGGCCAGTTCGTCGCTGTCCAGGTCGGCCACGTCCTTGCCGGCGAAACGGTAGCTGCCAGCGCTGGGACGGTCGAGGCAGCCGAGAATGTTCATCAAGGTCGACTTGCCCGAGCCGGAGGCGCCGACGATGGCGACGAACTCGCCGGGGTGGATGCTGAGGCTGATGCCATGCAGGATGTCGACCTTGGGGGTATCGACACCGCCGTAGGACTTGCGGATGTCGATCAGCTCGATCAGAGGCGTGCTCATTCAGCCTCCACTCACGGCGGGGGCGCCGATGACCAGGCGCTCGCCTTCGCTCAGGCCGTCCAGCACCTGTACCCGCAAACGGTCGCTGAGCCCGGTGCGCACCTGGCGCTGTTCCACCTTGCCGTCGCCGGTCAGCACACGCGCCAGGCGCAGGCCGTCGCCGTCATCCAGCGCGGCCAGCGGCACGGTCAGCACCTGGCTGGCGGTGCCTGCAACGAAGAACACTTGCGTGGTCATCTCGGCCATCAGCGCGCCGTCCGGGTTGTCGACATCCAGCAGCACGCTGTACTGCACCACCTGGCTGCCGGCGCTGCCATTGCTGACGCTGGCCGGGCTGCCGCCGCCCTGGCTGGCCTGCTCCAGGGGCTTGGGCGGGATTGGCAGCACTTGCCGCACGGTGCTGGTCCAGCGGCGTTTGCCGCCGGCCAGGGTGGTGAAATAGGCGGTCATGCCCGGTTTGACCTTGCCGATGTCGGCCTCTGACACCTGGGCCCATACGGTCATTGGCGAAAGCTTGGCGATGCGCAGGATCAATGGGGTTTGCTGCTGGGCGTTGAGGGTTTGCCCCTCGCGGGCATCCACTGCCACCACCGTGCCGTCCATGGGCGCGTAGATGCGCGTGTAGCCTAACTCGGCTTCGTCGCTGCGCAGGCTGGCCTGGGCCTGGCGGATCTGCGCCAGGAACATGTCGATGCGCGCCTGGGTGACTTTCAACTGCGCGGCGGCGGTTTGCACGTCTTCGTCTCGGGTGGCGCCGGCGGCGGCCAGGTCGCGCTGGCGCTTGAGCTGCTGCTGGGCCAACAGGTACTGCGCGCGTTGTTCGGCCAGCTGGGCCTTGAGGTTGTCGATCGAGAAGCGCCCGGCATCCAGCCGCGCCTGCTGGGTGGAAGGGTCGATCTCGACCAGCAACTGGCCTTTGCGCACACTGTCGCCGACTTCAACGTGCAGCTTGTGGATCTGCCCGGAGGCCTGGGCGCCAACGTCCACGTAACGTCGCGGTTGCAAGGTGCCCAGCGCGGTCACGCTGCTTTCGATGTCGGCGCGGGTTACGGCGACGGTGCTCAGCGGCTGCGCGCCATAGGGCAGCGCCTTCCAGGCCAGCAGGCTGCCGAGGCCGAGCAGGCCCAGGCCAGTGAGCAGCACACGGCGACGGGTGTTGGTTAAAGGTCTCATGCAGACATCCAGCCAAGGGGTGTGGGTATGCGTAGCCAGGGTCAGGCGCATACCGGGTGCCAGATAGACGAAAGCGCTAGAGGGGGATTTAGCGAGGGTGAGTGAACGTGCGTCTTGCAGCCCTTGTTGCTGAGAATAATTATAATTTGTAAGATCGCACGTTGACATCACTCGGTCCCGCGTTGCTGCCTGAAAGGGCTTTCTGGCAAAAGCTGGCAGGACCTCTCAGGTAACGTCGTGGAACATTACTATCGCGAACTGGTGGGTTTCCTCTCCGCGCGCCTGGGCAGTCGCCAGGCCGCCGAGGACGTGGCACACGATGCTTACCTGCGGGTGCTGGAGCGCACTGACGCCGAGCGCATCGAGCACCCACGCGCCTTTCTCTACCGCACCGCGCTCAACCTGGTGGTCGACCGCCACCGGCGCCACCTGGTGCGCCAGGCCGAGCCGCTGGAGGTGCTGGACAGCGACGAACGTTGGCACAGCCCGGCGCCGGCCCACGACATGCAGCTGGACCAGCGCCTGGCGCTGATGCAGCGCGCGCTGGATGAACTGAGCAAGATCTGCCGCGACTGCTTTCTGCTGCGCAAGCTCGAAGGCCTGTCGCACCAGCAGATTGCCGAGCACCTGGGCATATCCCGTAGCCTGGTGGAAAAGCACATCGTCAATGCCATGAAGCACTGCCGGCTGCGCATGCGAGAGTGGGAATCGTGATTGCCGGGTTAAAGGAAAATGAAAATTCCGTCAGTCAATCACTTGATTTATGCGGCTTTCCCGACTTCTATTCAGTTAAGACCGCTGCCGGGCGTGGCCCTGTCAGTAGCCGTAATTGGCGCAGTTTGGTCATGGAATGCACCCATTACCCCACTGCCCAGGTCCGATCATGGCAAACAAGACCCTGCGCATTCTCATCGCCGACGCGCACCCCTGTCAGCGCTTGCAGCTGGAGCGGCTGCTCAATGGCCTGGGCTACTACCGAATCGCCCCCGTGGACAGCTTCGAGGAGCTGCAGCGGCTGGTGCAGTGCGCCTTGCAGCCCTTTCACCTGCTGCTGGGCAACATCGAGTTGGCCAGCCATGCCGGGGTTGACCTGGCACGTTTCTGCCGCGTCAGTACTCAGATCCAGCACGCCCTGCTTTACCACTCCAGCCAGTTGAAAGTGCCTGCGGTGCCGCAGACCGAGCGCCAGGCTGTGAGCCTGAGCCTGCCACAGGTGCCCGATAACGAGGCGCTGGAGTCGTTCATGGCGATCATCGACGCACCGCTGCTGGTCGGCAAGTTGCCGCTACCGGGCACCCTGCAGGCAAACACCCTGCGGCCACGGCCGAGGGCCAACTTCGCGCAGACGGTGTTCAACCGCTAGCGGCATCGCGGTCGGGGCAACAGGGCGGCTATTTGTTATGCTCTTGCCCTTTGCCGATTTGCGGAACCTGCCATGACTGCCATCGATACCGCTCGCCCGCCCCGGTTCAGCCGCGGCGACCATCGGACCCTGGGCCTGGCGGCGCTGGGCGGCGCGCTGGAAATCTACGACTTCATCATTTTCGTGTTCTTCGCGCTGACCCTCAGCCAGCTGTTTTTCCCGCCCGAGATGCCCGAATGGCTGCGGCTGTTGCAAAGCTTTGGCATCTTCGTCACCGGCTACCTGGCGCGGCCGCTGGGCGGCATCCTGATGGCACACTTCGCCGATCATCTGGGGCGCAAGCGGGTCTTCAGCCTGAGTATCCTGATGATGGCCCTGCCGTGCCTGCTGATCGGGGTGATGCCCACCTACGCCGACATCGGTTATGCCGCGCCGCTGATCCTGCTGGCCCTGCGTATTCTGCAGGGCGCGGCGGTGGGGGGCGAGGTGCCGAGTGCCTGGACCTTCGTCGCCGAGCATGCACCCGCCGGGCGGCGCGGCTATGCCCTTGGCTTCCTGCAGGCCGGGCTGACCTTCGGCTACCTGTTGGGGGCGCTGACCGCGACCCTGCTGGCGCAGCTGTTCACCCCGCAGGAAATCCTCGATTACGCCTGGCGTTACCCGTTCCTGCTGGGTGGGGTATTTGGCGTGATCGGCGTATGGCTGCGCCGCTGGCTCAGCGAAACGCCGGTGTTCCTTGCCCTGCGCGCGCGTCAGGAGCAGCCGGTGAAGTTCCCGCTGCGGCGGGTGCTGAGCGAGCACCGCCAGGCGTTGATCCCGGCCGCGCTGCTGACCTGTGTGCTGACCTCGGCGGTTGTGGTGCTGGTAGTGATCACGCCGACGGTGATGCAGCAGCGTTTCGGCATGAGTGCCGGGCACACCTTTGCCTTGAGCAGTGTGGGCATCGTCTTCCTCAACATCGGCTGCGTGCTGGCTGGGCTGCTGGTCGACCGTGTGGGCGCCTGGCGTGCGCTGATGCTCTACAGCCTGTTGCTGCCGCTGGGGATTGGCGCGTTGTATGCCAGCCTGGTGGGGCAGTGGGGTTTGACCTGGCTGGCCTATGCGCTGGCGGGGTTGAGCTGTGGTGTAGTCGGGGTGGTGCCGTCGGTGATGGTCGGACTGTTCCCGGCCGAGATCCGTGTGTCGGGCATTTCCTTCACTTACAACGTGGCCTATGCGCTTTGGGCCAGCACCACGCCGCTGGCACTGATTGCGCTGATGCCGTGGAGCCCGTGGGTGTGTGTCGGGTTTTGTCTGGTCATGGGCGCGGTGGGGCTGCTGACGGCCTTGTATTTCGGGCGCCGTGAGCCCTTGGCGTTTGCGGCGGAGCCGATGCCGATCATGTGTGGTGACAAATGAGCCGATAGCGGCCATGGGGCATTGAGGCATCCTTCTGGGCGGGGGTTATTGGAATAACCTATTAGCCAATTTAACCTGGAAGGTTAATTTCTCATGGAAAAGAGAACGCCTCATTGTCCGCTGGAGCGGATCAGGGCATTGCTGAGCGCTGGCCGCGTCAACCCTACAACGGCCTCATTACGAGGCGCTCAGGCGTTAGGGGTGGAGTTTGCGGACATGCTTCAGGTTATCGCGGGCCTGGAGCGCAGGGACTTCTACAAAAGCATGTCTTGTTATGTCAATCATCGCGTTTGGCAAGATGTCTACAGGCCGTTTACGGCGAAAGGCTACGTGTGCCTGAAGCTGTCTGTGGTTGATGACGTTCTCATCGTGTCTTTCAAGGAGTTGTAAACATGAGATGCCCAATTTGCGGCGGTGCGGAGCTCGCGCCAGACACTCAGGACATGCCCTACCGCTACAAGGGGGTGTCGACAGTGATCCCTGGTGTCGCGGGCGATTACTGCTCTGCCTGTGGTGAGGCAGTACTTGGCTACGATGAGGCTATGCGCGTCAGCGATCTGATGTCTGCTTTCAGCCGCCAAGTCAATGCTAAGGATGTCGACCCTGATTTTATTGTTTCCGTGCGCAAGAAGTTTGATCTGGACCAGCGTGAAGCGGGGGAAATCTTCGGTGGAGGGGTCAATGCGTTCTCTCGATATGAAAACGGCAAGACCACGCCACCCGTGGCGCTGGTGAAACTGCTGAAACTGCTGGATCGCCACCCAGAGCTTTTCGAGGAAGTACGTACAGCCTGATGTTGGCGGGCAACAAAAAGCCCCCGGTTCGAGAGAGCGGGGGCTTTTTGTCAGCGCAAGGGCAGGGGCCTTACATATTCGGGTAGTTCGGCCCGCCGGCGCCTTCAGGGGTGACCCAAGTGATGTTCTGGGCCGGGTCCTTGATGTCGCAGGTCTTGCAGTGCACGCAGTTCTGCGCGTTGATCTGGAAGCGCTTGTTGCCGTCTTCCTGGGTGACCACTTCGTACACGCCAGCCGGGCAGTAGCGTTGGGCCGGCTCGTCGTACAGCGGCAGGTTGCTGGCGATCGGAATGCTTGGGTCGGTCAGCTTCAGGTGGCAGGGTTGTTCCTCTTCGTGGTTGGTGCTGGAAAGGAATACCGAGCTGAGTTTGTCGAAGCTGAGCTTGCCGTCCGGTTTCGGGTAGTCGATCTTTTTCGAGTCGGCGGCCAGCTTGAGGCAGGCGTAGTCCGGCTTGGTGTCGTGCAGGGTGAACGGCAGCTTGCCGCCGAACCAGTTCTGGTCGACATAGTTGAACGCGGCCCCCAGAAGCGGGCCGAACTTGTGCATAGCCGGGCCGAAGTTGCGACTGGCGAACAGTTCTTCGTACAGCCAGCTGGCCTTGAAGGCACTGACGTAGCTGTTCAACTGGTCACCGCCTTCGCTGCCGGCAATCAGAGCGTCTGCTACCGCTTCGGCGGCAAGCATGCCGGACTTCATCGCGGTGTGGCTGCCTTTGATCTTGGCCACGTTCATGGTGCCTAGGTCGCAACCGATAAGTGCGCCACCGTTGAAGACCATTTTCGGCAGCGAGTTGATGCCGCCCTTGGCCAGGGCGCGAGCACCGTAGCTGATGCGCTTGCCACCTTCGAGGTACTGGCTGATCACCGGGTGGTGCTTCAGGCGCTGGAATTCGTCGAATGGCGACAGGTACGGGTTGGCGTAGGACAGGTCGACGATCAAACCGACTACCACCTGGTTGTTCTCCAGGTGATAGAGGAACGAGCCACCGGTGTTGTCCTTGGCCACCACATCCAGCGGCCAGCCGGCGGTGTGCACAACCAGGCCCTGTTCGTGCTTGGCCGGGTCGATTTCCCAGATTTCCTTCAGGCCGATGCCGTAGTGCTGCACATCGGACTCGTTGTCCAGGTTGAAGCGCTTGATCAGTTGCTTGCCGATATGGCCACGGCAACCTTCGGCAAACAGGGTGTATTTGCCACGCAGCTCCATTCCCGGGGTATACATACCGTCTTTCGGGTGGCCTTCACGGTCCACACCCATGTCACCGGTGACGATACCGCGCACCACGCCGTTTTCATCGAACAGTGCTTCCTGGGCGGCGAAGCCTGGGTAGACTTCAACGCCCAGGTTCTCGGCCTGCTGGGCCAGCCAGCGGCACAGGTTACCCAGCGAGATGATGTAGTTGCCATGGTTGTGCATGGTCTTGGGCACGAACAGGTCGGGCACTTTGGTCGCGCTGCCGGCATCCTTGAGCACATAGATGTCGTCGCGCTTGACCTCGGTGTTCAGTGGCGCGCCGAGTTCCTTCCAGTCGGGGAACAGTTCGTTCAGGGCGCGCGGTTCGAACACCGCGCCGGAGAGGATGTGGGCGCCGACTTCAGAGCCTTTTTCCACCACGCAGACGCTGATCTCGCTACCAGCTTCGGCGGCCTTCTGCTTCAGGCGGCAGGCGGCGGACAGGCCTGCCGGGCCGGCGCCGACGATGACCACGTCGAATTCCATGTATTCGCGTTCCACTGGTTCTCTCCTACTCATCAAGGCTCGTGCTGTTGCTTGGTCTTATGGGTGCTTGCGCGCAGTGGCTCATCACGGGAGCGAAACTGTAGCTGCGCAAATGACGGACTACACCGTTTTGTCTTGGCCGCGCATTATATCTACACCACTTGGCGGGTCCAATACAAACGTTTGTTTGAATTTGCCGCAGGCCAGTAAAATCACAGGTACGCGGCTGGAGGGTGACCGATTTGCCGTATTGACCGGATTGGGTGTTGCGGTCAAGATACGAGCGGTTTTACGTTCGCCGTAGGCTTGCAGCCGGGCGCAGGTACACCTCTAAAGACCAGGTGTGGAGCAGGGTTTTGCGGGCTTAGGCCGGTTTGTAGTGGAGTTTACACGCCACGACAGAAAATGACCCGTGAGTATTTGTCGCAATGGTCCGAACAAGACTGTTCGGTCACGGTGAAGTTACTGCCTCCCGACACGTCTTTAGAGGTGCCCTTGTACCCACGCGCATCGCCGGGCTCAGCCCCAGGCGACTATCTATTCACCGGAGAGTAACGAGGAATCCATGAAGGTTCTTGTAGCTGTCAAACGAGTGGTCGACTACAACGTCAAGGTTCGCGTCAAAGCGGACAACTCCGGCGTCGACCTTGCTAACGTCAAGATGTCCATGAACCCCTTCTGCGAAATCGCCGTGGAAGAAGCCGTGCGCCTGAAGGAAAAAGGCGTTGCGACCGAGATCGTCGTCGTTTCCGTCGGCCCGACCACTGCCCAGGAGCAACTGCGTACCGCCCTGGCCCTGGGTGCCGACCGTGCCATCCTGGTCGAGGCCGCTGATGAGCTGAACTCCCTGGCCGTGGCCAAGGCCCTGAAAGCCGTTGTCGACAAAGAGCAGCCGCAGCTGGTGATCCTTGGCAAACAGGCCATCGACAGCGACAACAACCAGACCGGCCAGATGCTGGCCGCGCTGACCGGCTACGCTCAGGGCACCTTCGCCTCCAAGGTCGAACTGGCTGGCGACAAGCTGAACGTCACCCGTGAAATCGATGGCGGCCTGCAGACCGTTGCGCTGAACCTGCCAGCGATCGTCACCACCGACTTGCGCCTGAACGAGCCACGCTACGCGTCGCTGCCGAACATCATGAAGGCCAAGAAGAAGCCGCTGGAAACCGTTACTCCAGACGCGCTGGGCGTATCCCTCGCCTCCACCAACAAAACCGTGAAGGTTGAAGCCCCGGCTGCTCGCAGCGCTGGCATCAAGGTTAAATCGGTGGCCGAACTGGTCGAGAAGCTGAAGAACGAAGCGAAGGTAATCTAAATGACTATCCTGGTTGTCGCTGAATACGAGAACGGTGCCGTAGCCCCGTCCACCCTGAACACTGTTGCCGCAGCCGCCAAGATCGGTGGTGATGTGCACGTGCTGGTCGCTGGCACAAACGTCGGTGGTGTTGCCGAATCCGCTGCCAAGATCGCGGGTGTGGCCAAGGTGCTGGTTGCAGACAATGCCGCCTACGCCCACGTGCTGCCGGAAAACGTCGCGCCGCTGATCGTCGAGCTGGCCAAGGGTTACAGCCACGTGCTGGCTCCGGCCACCACCAATGGCAAGAACATCCTGCCACGCGTTGCCGCGCTGCTGGACGTGGACCAGATCTCCGAGATCATCTCGGTCGAGTCCGCCGACACCTTCAAGCGCCCGATCTATGCCGGTAACGCCATTGCCACCGTGCAGTCGAGCGCGGCCATCAAGGTCATCACCGTACGTACCACCGGCTTCGACCCCGTGGCCGCCGAAGGTGGTTCGGCTGCCGTCGAGGCTGTTGGCGCTGCGCACAACGCTGGCATTTCGGCCTTCGTGGGTGAAGAGCTGGCCAAGTCCGACCGCCCAGAGCTGACCGCTGCCAAAATCGTCGTTTCCGGCGGCCGTGGCATGGGCAACGGTGACAACTTCAAGCACCTGTACAGCCTGGCCGACAAGCTCGGCGCTGCTGTCGGTGCCTCGCGCGCCGCGGTCGACGCAGGCTTCGTACCAAACGACATGCAGGTCGGCCAGACCGGCAAGATCGTTGCGCCTCAGTTGTACATCGCTGTCGGTATCTCGGGTGCGATCCAGCACCTGGCCGGCATGAAGGACTCCAAAGTGATCGTTGCGATCAACAAGGACGAAGAAGCGCCGATCTTCCAGGTGGCTGACTACGGCCTGGTTGCCGACCTGTTCGAAGCGGTTCCAGAGCTGGAAAAGCTGGTCTGATCCGCCTGCTTCACTTATAAAGAACCCGGCCCTCGCTTTGAGGGTCGGGTTTTTTTATGGGTTGAAGGAGTGAGGGATGACGTTGCGCGGAACGGGCAGGGTGCTGGCATGCTTGGCGGTGTTGGTGTCGCCACTGGCCATGGCTGCAGGCAAGTGCGAGCGCCTGGTGGCAACCGGCAGTCCCGATGCGCCACCCTATTCGTGGCAAGACCCGAAAGACCCGAAACACTTGATAGGTGCCAACGTCGACCTGCTGCGCCAGGTGGCTGGCGAACTCGGCGTGAAGGTCGAGGTGTTGAATGCCGGTCGCCGTGAGCAGGCGCTGGAAGAGGTGCGCAGCGGGCGCATGGACCTGTTGCTCGACACCCCCCTGCAGGTGGAGCAACTGACTGCGCTGGACTACATTCATCCGCCGTTGCAGCTCAACGAGTACCTGGTGTGGACCCGTCATGATGCGCAACTGACCTTCGATGGCCCTGCCGACCTGGCCAGGTATCAGGGCAGTTTGTCCGAGCGTGCGCGCCTGACCCCCGCCTTCACGGCATTCGCCAAGGCCCAGCTCAAGCTGGTGCCGGCACAGAACCTGACCCAGGCGTTCCAGAAACTGGTGCTCGGCCAGGTGGACTATGTGCTGGCTGGCCGCTATTCCGGCATGGCCATGGTCCAGAGCCTGGGTATGAACAATGACCTGATCGCCCGCGGCCTGCCGGTGGATCGGCCCGGTCTGTACCTGGCGCTATCGCACAACTCGGCGTGCAATGACAGCTGGTTGCGTGGGCAATTGGCAAAAAAACTGACAGAATTGCCGATCTCCGGTGCGTCCGAGGCTGTGCTGCAACGTAATGTCGAGCGCTGGAAAGCGCAGTTGCAGGTGCCGGCGGACGCCCCCAAACACTAGGAAGATTGCGTGAGAACCCAACCACTAATCCTTGCCCTGGCCGTGCTCGGCCTGGCTGGCTGCGCCAATGATCCGGCCCCTGACGAGCAGATGCGCATTTCCGAACAGGCACTGGAACAGGCCAAAGCCGTTGGCGCCACCGAGCAGGTCGAAACGCTGAAACTGGCTGAAGACAAGCTGGCCCGTGCCAAGGCCAACATGCTTACAGAAGACTACCGCGATGCGCGCATGCGCGCCGAGCAGGCCGAGCTGGATGCGCGCCTGGCCGAAGCCCAGGTGCTGAACCAGAAGAGCGAAGAGCAACTGCAACTGCTGCAGTCGCGGGTCAAGCGCCTGCGCAAGCAACTGGAGGTGCAGCCATGATGCGTCGTACGCCTTTGGCTGCGCTGGCGATGCTGGTGCTGGCGGCAGGTTTGCAGGGTTGCGCCAGTCAGCGCAGTAGTGCCGCGCTGGATGAGGCCGGCGCTGCCTTCCAGAAGGTCAAGGATGATTCCGATGTGCTGCGCAGTGCGCCGCGCGACGTGATCCGTGCCGGCGAGTCGCTGGCGCGCGCCGAGCGCTTGTCCAGCTACATCGGCACCGGTTCCGATGTGCGCCATTACGCTTATCTCAGCCAGCGCTACAGCGAAATTGCCAGCGAGCACGCCAAGCTGGCGTTGAACCAGGAGCGCCAGGCCAAGCTCGACCTGGAGCGCCAGCGCCTGCAGCTGGCTTTGCGCGAGGCCAAGCTGGCCAGCGTGCAGCAGCAGGGCAAGTGGGTCGAGTCGCAGATTGCCGCGTTGGCGTCGGAGCAGACCGACCGTGGCTTGGTGATGACCCTGGGTGACGTGCTGTTCGATACCGGCAGTGCCGACCTGAAGAACTCAGCCAGCCGAACTGTGCTCAAGCTGGTGCAGTTCCTGCAACTCAACCCGCGCCGCGTGGTGCGTATCGAGGGCTATACCGACAGCACTGGCCTTGCCGAGGACAACCTGAAGCTGTCGCGCGACCGGGCGCAATCGGTGGCCGACATGCTGGTGGACCTGGGCATCGACGAGAAGCGCCTGCAGGTGGAGGGCTATGGCGACCAGTACCCGATCGAGGCCAATGCTTCGGAGCGGGGCAGGGCGCAGAACCGCCGAGTCGAGATCGTGTTTTCTGACGACAAGGGCAAGCTCGCGCCAGCGCGCTGAGTCTTGCCAAAAAGGGGTCGCCTTGCGGCCCCGCTTTTTGTCGGCCTGATCGTTTCGCTAGCTATCACGCTGTTGTATTGTCGACTATGTTGCAATCTGTCCCAGTACACTTTGCAACTGTTACAGTATCCTCTACCGTCAGTGCCCCGTACAAGAACAACGAGCCTGTCGCCATGACCAACCTGCTGCTGTACCAGCGTATCGCCCAGCAACTGGCCGATGACATCCGTCGCGGTGTCTACCAGCCAGGCGAGCGGGTGCCCTCCGTGCGCAAGATGAGCGCCCAGCTCAATGTCAGCCATGCCACGGTGCTGCAGGCCTATGCCAACCTCGAGGATCAGGGGCTTATCCGCGCGCGACCGCAGTCTGGCTACTATGTGCATCAGACCCCGGCCTTGACCGCGCAAACCCCGGACATTGCCCGGGTGGAGCGCCCCGGCCTGGTCACGCGCGCCAGCATCATTCAGCAGGTGCTGACCGAGGCGCGCCGCGATGGTGTGTTCCCGTTCGGCGCCGCCGTACCGCATGTCGACTACTTGCCCGTGCGCGCCCTGCATCAGCAAATTGCCAAGGTGACGCGCTTCCATAGCCCTCGCGCCTTCAGCTACATGTTCAGCCCTGGTTTCGAGCCGCTGCGCCGGCAGATCGCCATTCGCATGCGCGATGCCGGCGTGCTGGTCGACCCGCGTGAAGTGATCGTGACCCATGGGTGTGTCGATGCCCTGCAGATGTCGCTGCGGGTGCTGACCCGCCCGGGAGACCTGATCGCCGCCGAATCGCCTACCTATTACGGCTTGCTGCAGTTGGCTGACCTGCTGGGCCTGAAAGTGATCGAAATCCCCAGCGATCCGTCCACTGGCATCAGCCTCGAGGCCTTGCAACTGGCGGCCAATCAGTGGTCGATCAAGGCCCTGGTACTGACGGCGCGCCTGAGTAATCCGCTGGGCGGCACGGTCCCGGAAGAACGGCAAAAGCAATTGCTGCGCCTGGCCTCGGACTTCGATATCCAGATCATCGAAGACGATATCTATGGCGAGCTGATGTTCGAGCAGGGCAAGACCAAGGCGCTGAAGGCGTTCGACCGGCTGGACCGCGTGATCTACTGTTCGAGCTTCTCCAAAACCTTGTCCCCCGGTGTGCGCGTGGGCTGGATGATCGCTGGGCGTTATCAGGACGAGATTCAGCGCCTGCAGACCTTCACCACGCACTCGGCGTGCAGCGTGACGCAGATGGGGGTGGCAGCCTACCTGGAAAATGGCGGCTACGACCGGCACCTGCGCTACATACGCCAGGAGTATCGCAAGAACCTCAGTGCCTATCAGTTGGCGGTGCAACAGCACTTCCCTGAGGGCACCCAGATGACCCGGCCGACGGGTGGCTTCATTCTCTGGGTGAGCCTGCCGGGGCGGGTCAATACCCAGGAGCTGCATGTGCGCGCGCTGGAGCAAGGTATCAGCATTGCGCCGGGGTTAATATTCAGTAACACAGAGCAGTTCAACCACTGTATCCGCCTCAATTGCGGCATTCCGTGGAACAAAGAGGCCGAGCGCGCTGTGATTACGCTTGGTTTGCTGGCACAGCAGTTGTGCAGGGAGCCTGCGCTCACACTTTTGTAAGGCTTGCCAGTCGTCTTTGGAACAGGGAGCATACGCACCTTTCCTGCCAGCCTGTCCATTTGCCATGAATGCTTTACGCCATTTTGCTCTGATCTTGTGCCTTGCACCGCTCTGCTACCTGGGCAGCCCAGCCTTGGCTGCGCAGCCGGCAAGTCAGGCGCAGGCGGCCCAAGGCAAGCAGGTGCCAAAAAAAGCGGCAGCCAAGCCTGCGCAGAAGCAGGCGGCAAAACGCGCCGATACCAAAAAGGCCAAGCCTGCACACAAGCCGGTCAGCAAAGCGGTTGGCAAGCCACTGCCCAAGGCAAAGCTGGACCTCAGCCTGCCGGTCGATATGGTCAACAGCCTTGAGCCGAATGTGGGTACACCTTCGCCCATCCAGCGACGCAAACCTTTGCTGCCGCCCATGTTCACTGAAAAGCCCGAGACCAGCGACAGCCCGTTCCAGCTTAATGGCCGGCTGATCAACAACGAAATGCAACTGCAACTGCGCAATGACAGCCGCCATGATGTAGAAGGTGCGGCCATCGATTTCGAGTATCGCCAATAGGTGGAACTGACTGCTGGGTCACGGCAGATTTCATCGTGCCAGCAATTTCAAACGCCTGTTTGAGCGGTTACTATCCAGGGACGTTCGTCCCGTTTTGTCCCAGGGAGTCCTGATTTTGGTGAATAGCCATGAATTGCCGTGAGGGCTGTGGTGCCTGCTGTATCGCCCCGTCCATCACTTCTGCGATGCCGCGCATGCCCAATGGCAAGCCGGCCGGTGAGCGCTGCCTGCACCTGACTGAGGCTAACCTCTGCGACCTGTTTGGCATGCCTGAGCGGCCGGCGGTGTGTGGTGGTTTCAAGGCAGATGTCGAGGTGTGTGGTAGCGATCGCGACGAGGCAATCAGGATTCTTGGTTGGTGGGAGCAGATGACGGCGGCGTGACAGGCTGGATCTTCGACAACAAGGATAAACATGATGAGATCGTTCAAGCGTATTGCACTGCTGTGTGGTGTGGGTGTTCTGCTGTCACCTGCGGCCTGGGCCGAGAATTGGCAAGTGGCCAAGGACGAGGAGGGGATCAAGGTTTCCCTCAGTGAAGTGGCCGGCTCCAAGTACAAGGCTTATCAGGGGGTTACCCTGATCAAGGCGCCTTTGGCCAAGGTGCAGGCGTTGCAGGAAGACGTGGTCGGTGCCTGCGCGTGGATTCATGAGTGCAAGTCGCAGAAACTGCTCAAGCATGAAGGCGATCAAAGCTGGACCTACACCCAGTTCAATACGCCGTGGCCAGTGACGCCGCGCGATTCCGTGCTGCATGTCACCACGGTCAAGGGCGCTGATGGCAGCCTGACCCGTAACCTGGTCGAAGAGCCGACCTATGTCCCGGAAGAGAAGGGCTTCGTGCGGGTGGCGAAGGTCGAGGGCTTCTGGAAGCTGGTGCCCAAGGGTGACAGCACGGAAGTGACCTACCAGGTGCACACCGAGCCCGGTGGTAGTGTGCCGGCGATGGTGGCCAATAAGTTCGTGGTCGACGCGCCATTCAATACCCTGAAAGGGTTGCGTGAGCGGGCTGAGAAGAACTGAGGCCTAACGCGGCGCTCCCACAATGCTACAAAAAAGGCTGCCCGAGGGCAGCCTTTTTGCGTTCAGCCATTAAGCTTACTTGCGGTCCTTCAGTGCAACGATGTCGCGTTTCTGCTCGCCGGTGTACAGCTGGCGCGGGCGGCCGATCTTGTACGGGCTGGAGAGCATTTCTTTCCAGTGCGAGATCCAGCCCACGGTACGTGCCAGGGCGAAGATCACGGTGAACATGCTGGTCGGAATGCCGATTGCCTTGAGGATGATCCCCGAGTAGAAGTCGACGTTCGGGTACAGCGAGCGCTCGATGAAGTAAGGATCGGTCAGGGCGATCTCTTCCAGGCGCATGGCCAGTTCCAGCTGCGGGTCGTTCTTGATGCCCAGCTCGCGCAGGACTTCGTCGCAGGTCTGCTTCATCACGGTGGCGCGCGGGTCGCGGTTTTTGTACACGCGGTGACCGAAGCCCATCAGCTTGAATGGGTCGTTCTTGTCCTTGGCCTTGGCGATGAACTTGTCGATGTTCGAGACATCGCCGATTTCATCGAGCATGGTCAGTACGGCTTCGTTCGCACCGCCGTGGGCCGGGCCCCACAGTGCGGCAATGCCGGCGGCGATACAGGCGAACGGGTTGGCGCCCGACGAGCCGGCCAGGCGGACGGTGGAGGTAGAGGCGTTCTGCTCGTGGTCGGCGTGGAGGATGAAGATCCGGTCCATTGCCTTGGCCAGCACCGGGCTGATCGGTTTGATCTCGCACGGGGTGTTGAACATCATGTGCAGGAAGTTTTCCGCGTACGACAGGTCGTTGCGCGGGTACATCATCGGCTGGCCCATGGAGTACTTGTAAACCATCGCGGCCAGGGTCGGCATCTTGGCGACCAGGCGCACTGCGGAGATTTCGCGGTGCTGCGGGTTATTGATGTCCAGGGAGTCGTGATAGAACGCCGACAGGGCGCCGACCACGCCGCACATCACCGCCATCGGGTGAGCGTCGCGACGGAAGCCGTTGAAGAAGGACTTCAGCTGCTCGTGAACCATGGTGTGGTTCTTGACGGTGCTGACGAACTGGGCCTTCTGCTCGGCATTCGGCAGTTCGCCGTTGAGCAGCAGGTAGCAGGTTTCGAGGTAGTCGGACTGTTCGGCGAGTTGCTCGATCGGGTAGCCGCGGTGCAGCAGGATCCCTTTGTCGCCGTCAATGTAGGTGATCTTCGACTCGCACGAGGCGGTCGCCATGAAACCAGGGTCGAAGGTGAAGTGACCAGTGGCCCCTAACCCGCGGACGTCGATTACATCTGGACCAACGGTGCCGGTTAAAATGGGCAGCTCGACGGGGGCAGCGCCCTCGATGACCAACTGCGCTTTTTTGTCAGCCATGTGGCCTCCTATTAATGCTTGAAATCATCAGACAGACCCCCCACGCAGGGCCCGCACCACTATAGAGGGATAAATTCAGATGTCAATTTGCCTAAAGGCTTGTTGAATCAGGCATTCAAGCCTGATTTTTCCCGAAATTCTCGCCCATTTACGCCTTTTGTTGGCTAAAGGCAATGCGCTATTTGGGCTACCCCGTCACGTTGTCATAAGCAGCCTAACTGTCTATACTCGGCACCCGACCGCCAGGGGCTTGCAAGCCCGAACTGCTGGGGGTCGCCGTTCCCTGGGTGGTGGGTACCTGACCAGTACACTTACCAACAACTTTGCCCTGATTCGCTAGGGGCTCTTCAGTGTGAAAAAAGCCGTGAAAAGCCAACGACCTGTAAACCTAGACCTAAGGACCATCAAGCTCCCCGTCACTGCGTACACGTCCATCCTGCACCGTATCTCCGGCGTCATCCTGTTCATCGGCCTTGCCATCATGCTTTATGCACTGGGCAAGTCGCTGGGTTCCGAGGAAGGCTTCGGCGAGGTGAAGGCGTGTCTGACCAGCCCGCTGGCCAAGTTCGTGACCTGGGGCCTGCTGTCCGCCCTGCTTTATCACCTCGTGGCAGGTGTTCGTCACCTGATCATGGACATGGGCATCGGTGAGACGCTGGAAGGCGGCAAGCTGGGCTCGAAAATCGTGATCGTCATCTCCGTGGTGCTGATCGTTCTGGTGGGAGTTTGGGTATGGTAACCAATGTCACGAACCTGTCGCGTTCGGGCCTCTATGACTGGATGGCGCAGCGCGTTTCTGCGGTCGTTCTCGCGGCTTACTTCCTCTTCCTGATCGGCTACGTGGTCGCCCACCCAGGCATCGACTACACCCAGTGGCATGGTCTGTTCTCCAACAACGCGATGCGGATCTTCAGTCTGCTGGCCCTCGTTGCCCTGGGCGCTCACGCCTGGGTCGGCATGTGGACCATTGCAACCGACTACCTGACGCCTATGTCGTTCGGCAAGTCGGCAACTGCGATTCGTTTCCTGTTCCAGGCGGTATGCGGCGTTGCGATGTTCGCTTACTTCGTCTGGGGTGTGCAGATTCTCTGGGGTATCTGATCCATGGCTAGCATTCCAACCATTTCCTTCGACGCCATCATCATCGGTGGCGGCGGCGCCGGCATGCGCGCAGCGCTGCAACTGGCTCAAGGCGGCCACAAGACTGCCGTAGTCACCAAGGTCTTCCCGACCCGTTCGCACACTGTATCCGCCCAGGGCGGCATCACCTGCGCCATCGCTTCGGCCGACCCGAACGACGACTGGCGCTGGCACATGTACGATACCGTCAAGGGTTCCGACTACATCGGTGACCAGGACGCAATCGAATACATGTGTCAAGAAGGCCCGGCCGCGGTCTTCGAGCTGGACCACATGGGCTTGCCGTTCTCGCGTACCGAAACCGGCCGTATCTACCAGCGTCCGTTCGGTGGCCAGTCCAAGGATTACGGTAAGGGTGGCCAGGCTGCTCGTACCTGTGCCGCTTCCGACCGTACCGGTCACGCGCTGCTGCACACCCTGTACCAGGGCAACCTGAAAGCCGGTACCACGTTCCTCAATGAGTACTATGCCGTTGACCTGGTGAAAAACCAGGAAGGCGCCTTCGTCGGTGTGATCGCGATCTGCATCGAAACCGGCGAAACCATGTACATCAAGTCCAAGGCCACCGTTCTGGCCACTGGCGGTGCGGGCCGTATCTACGCTTCCACCACCAACGCCCTGATCAACACCGGTGACGGTATCGGCATGGCCCTGCGTGCAGGCGTACCGGTGCAGGACATCGAAATGTGGCAGTTCCACCCAACCGGCATCGCCGGCGCCGGTGTTCTGGTCACCGAGGGTTGCCGCGGTGAAGGTGGCTACCTGATCAACGCCCACGGCGAGCGCTTCATGGAGCGTTACGCGCCGAACGCGAAAGACCTGGCCGGCCGCGACGTGGTTGCCCGTTCCATGGTCAAGGAAATCATCGCCGGCAACGGCGTGGGCCCGAACAAGGACCACGTACTGCTGAAGCTGGACCACCTGGGCGAGGAAGTGCTGCACAGCCGCCTGCCAGGTATCTGCGAACTGTCCAAAACCTTCGCTCACGTCGACCCTGTCGTCGCACCGGTTCCGGTCGTTCCAACCTGCCACTACATGATGGGCGGCGTTGCCACCAACATTCATGGCCAGGCCATCACCATGGACGAAGAAGGCAAGGATCACATCATCCCTGGCCTGTTCGCTGTTGGTGAAGTGGCGTGCGTATCGGTTCACGGTGCCAACCGCCTGGGCGGCAACTCGCTGCTCGACCTGGTGGTGTTCGGCCGTGCTGCCGGCCTGCACCTGGAGAAGGCGCTGAGCGACGGCATCGAGCATCTGGACGCCAGCGACACCGACATCGATGTTGCCCTCAACCGCCTGAACAAGCTCAACGAGCGCACCACTGGCGAAGACGTTGCCAGCCTGAAGCGCGAGCTGCAAAGCTGCATGCAGAACTACTTCGGTGTATTCCGTACTGGCGAATACATGCAGAAGGGTATCGAGCAGCTGGCGGGTCTGCGTGACCGTATCGCCAACGTCAAGATCAATGACAAGTCCCAGGCCTTCAACACCGCGCGTATCGAAGCGCTGGAGCTGCAGAACCTGCTGGAAGTTGCCGAAGCTACCGCCATCGCGGCCGAAGCCCGTAAAGAGTCCCGCGGCGCTCACGCCCGTGAAGACTTCGAAGACCGTGACGACGAAAACTGGCTGTGCCACACCCTGTACTACCCGGGTGAGAAGCGCGTTGCCAAGCGCGGCGTCAACTTTGCGCCGAAGACTGTTCCAGCCTTCGAACCAAAAGTCCGGACTTACTAAGGGTGGCTGCTATGTTGAAAGTCGAAGTTTATCGTTACAACCCGGACACCGACTCGGCACCAAAAATGGAGTCGTTCGACGTCGATACCGGCGGCAAGGACCTGATGGTGCTGGACGTATTGGCACTGATCAAGGAAAAGGACGAAGGTTTCTCGTACCGTCGCTCCTGCCGTGAAGGCGTTTGCGGTTCCGATGGCATGAACATGAACGGCAAGAACGGCCTGGCCTGCATCACCCCGCTGTCGGCGGTGGTGAAGGGCGGCAAGCTGGTTCTGCGCCCGCTGCCAGGCCTGCCGGTCATTCGTGACCTGGTGGTCGATATGAGCATCTTCTACAAGCAGTATGAGAAGGTGAAGCCATTCCTGCAGAACGATACCCCGGCACCGGCCATCGAGCGCCTGCAGTCGCCGGAAGATCGTGACAAGCTGGACGGCCTGTACGAGTGCATCCTGTGCGCGTGCTGCTCGACTTCCTGCCCGTCGTTCTGGTGGAACCCGGACAAGTTCCTGGGCCCGGCTGCACTGCTGCAGGCCTACCGTTTCCTGGCCGACAGCCGCGATACCAAGACTCAGGAGCGCCTGGCGTCCCTGGATGACCCGTTCAGCGTATTCCGCTGCCGCGGGATCATGAACTGCGTAAACGTTTGCCCGAAAGGTCTGAACCCGACCAAGGCAATCGGTCACGTACGTAACATGCTGCTGCAAAGCGGCACCTGATACAAAGTGTTGTACCTGCAGTAAGCCGAGGTGCGGGTGGTGAGCCCGCACTGAGGTAAAACCCGAACAAGGGCCCACAAAGCCCGCGTTCATTACCTATGAAGATATGAGACCAGCAGGGGCTTTCCGGGCTGGTACCCGGAAAATCAGCAGGATCCAAGTGGCGTGGTTCAGTCGCTGTTTTCGGACTTTTCCAGGTTTGCTGTGGCTCTCGCCGATCAGTCCCCTAATCGAGGGTGACCAAGCATGCAAGAAAGCGTGATGCAGCGCATGTGGGATAGCGCCCACCTTTCAGGTGGTAACGCTGCATATGTGGAAGAGCTCTACGAACTCTACCTGCACGACCCTAACGCTGTGCCAGAAGAGTGGCGCACTTACTTCCAGAAGTTGCCAGCCGACGGCAGCACCGCTACCGATGTATCGCACTCGACAATCCGCGACCATTTCGTACTGCTGGCAAAGAACCAGCGCCGCGCCCAACCGGTTTCCGCCGGGAGCGTGAGCAGTGAACACGAGAAGAAGCAGGTTGAAGTTCTGCGACTGATCCAGGCCTATCGTATGCGCGGCCATCAGGCTGCCAAGCTCGACCCGTTGGGGTTGTGGCAGCGCCCTGCGCCCGTAGACCTGTCGATCAATCACTACGGCTTGACCAATGCCGATCTTGATACGACCTTCCGTGCCGGCGACCTGTTCATCGGCAAAGAGGAGGCGAGCCTACGCGACATCTTCGATGCACTCCAGAAGACATATTGTCGCACCATTGGCGCCGAATTCACCCACATCGTCGATTCCGAGCAGCGCAGCTGGTTCCAGCAGCGCCTGGAAAGCGTGCGCGGCCGTCCGGAGTTTTCCGCTGACGTGCAGGCCCACCTGCTCGAGCGCGTGACCGCCGGTGAGGGCCTGGAAAAATACCTGGGCACCAAGTACCCGGGCACCAAGCGCTTCGGCCTTGAAGGTGGCGAGAGCCTGATCCCGATGCTGGATGAAATGATCCAGCGTTCCGGCTCCTACGGGACCAAGGAAGTCGTGATCGGCATGGCTCACCGTGGCCGCCTGAACGTCCTGGTGAACACCTTCGGCAAGAACCCGCGCGAGCTGTTCGACGAGTTCGAAGGCAAGAAGATGAACGAGCTGGGCTCCGGTGACGTGAAGTATCACCAGGGCTTCTCCTCGAACGTGATGACCACCGGTGGCGAAGTTCACCTGGCCATGGCGTTCAACCCGTCCCACCTGGAAATCGTTTCGCCTGTGGTCGAAGGTTCGGTGCGCGCCCGTCAGGATCGCCGCAACGACACCGTTGGCGACAAGGTGCTGCCGATCTCGATCCACGGCGACGCAGCATTCGCCGGCCAGGGCGTGGTCATGGAAACCTTCCAGATGTCGCAGACCCGCGGTTTCAAGACCGGCGGTACCGTGCACATCGTGATCAACAACCAGGTTGGCTTCACCATCAGCAACCCGCTGGACGCGCGCTCCACCGAGTACGCCACCGACGTTGCCAAGATGATCCAGGCGCCGATCCTGCACGTGAACGGCGATGACCCGGAAGCGGTGCTGTTCGTCACCCAGCTGGCCATCGACTACCGCATGCAGTTCAAGCGTGACGTGGTCATCGACCTGGTCTGCTACCGTCGTCGCGGCCACAACGAGGCTGACGAGCCGAACGGCACCCAGCCGCTGATGTACCAGCAGATCAGCAAGCAGCGCACCACTCGCGAGTTGTATGCAGAAGCGCTGATCCAGGCCGGTCGCATCGATGCCGAGCGTGCTCAGGCCAAGATCGACGAGTACCGCAACGCCCTGGACAATGGCCTGCATGTAGTGAAGAGCCTGGTCAAGGAACCGAACCGCGAGCTGTTCGTCGACTGGCGTCCTTACCTGGGCCATGCCTGGACCGCGCGTCACGACACCCGCTTCGACCTCAAGACCCTGCAGGACCTGTCGGCCAAGCTGCTCGAGCTGCCAGAAGGTTTCGTGGTCCAGCGTCAGGTATCGAAGATCTACGAAGACCGTCAGAAGATGCAGGCCGGTGGCTTGCCGATCAACTGGGGTTATGCAGAGACCATGGCCTACGCCACCCTGCAGTTCGAAGGTCACCCGATCCGCATGACCGGCCAGGACATCGGCCGTGGCACCTTCTCGCACCGTCACGCGGTGCTGCACAACCAGAAGGACGCCAGCACCTACATTCCGCTGCAGAACCTGTTCCCAGGCCAGCCACGTTTCGACCTGTACGATTCGTTCCTGTCCGAGGAAGCGGTACTGGCGTTCGAATACGGCTATTCCACCACCACGCCGAACGCGTTGGTGATCTGGGAAGCCCAGTTCGGCGACTTCGCCAACGGTGCACAAGTGGTGATCGACCAGTTCATCACCAGCGGTGAGCACAAGTGGGGCCGCCTGTGCGGTCTGACCATGCTGCTGCCACACGGTTATGAAGGGCAGGGCCCGGAGCACTCCTCCGCGCGTCTGGAGCGTTACCTGCAGCTGTGCGCCGAGCACAACATCCAGGTCTGCGTACCGACCACCCCAGCACAGATCTACCACCTGCTGCGTCGCCAGGTCATCCGTCCGCTGCGCAAGCCGCTGGTGGTCCTGACGCCGAAGTCGCTGCTGCGCCACAAACTGGCCATCTCGACGCTGGAAGACCTGGCAGAAGGCTCGTTCCAGACCGTGATCCCGGAAATCGACGCAATCGATCCGGCCAAGGTCGAGCGCCTGGTGCTGTGCAGCGGCAAGGTCTACTACGACCTGCTGGAAAAACGCCGTGCCGAAGGCCGTGAAGACATCGCCATCCTGCGTCTCGAGCAGCTGTACCCGTTCCCGGAGGACGACCTGGTCGAAATCCTGGCGCAATACAGCAACCTCAAGCACGCCGTATGGTGCCAGGAAGAGCCGATGAACCAGGGCGCCTGGTACAGCAGTCAGCATCACATGCGCCGTATCCTGGGCCGCCACAACAAGGCATTGGTCCTGGAGTACGCCGGTCGCGACGCTTCTGCCGCGCCAGCCTGTGGTTACGCTTCGAAGCACGCCGAACAGCAGGAAAAACTGCTGCAAGACGCCTTCACTGTCTAACGCCTTCGCGCACCTGAAACCGAATTTAAGGAAACACTGATAATGGCTATCGAGATCAAAGCCCCAACCTTCCCGGAATCGGTTGCCGATGGCACCGTTGCCACCTGGCACAAGAAGCCGGGCGAAGCCGTCAAGCGTGACGAGCTGATCGTCGACATCGAGACCGACAAGGTTGTCCTGGAAGTTCTGGCTACCGCCGATGGCGTGCTGGGCGACATCGTCAAGGGCGAGGGCGACACCGTCCTGTCCGACGAAGTGCTGGGTTCGATCGTTGAAGGCGGTGCTGCCGCCGCTCCAGCCGCAGCTGCCGCGCCTGCTGCTGCTCCGGCCGCTGCTGCCGCTGATGCTGGCGAAGATGACCCGGTTGCTGCCCCGGCCGCGCGCAAGCTGGCTGAAGAAAACGGCATCGACCTGGCTACCGTTGCCGGTACTGGCAAAGGCGGTCGCGTCACCAAGGAAGACGTGGTGGCTGCTGTTGCCAACAAGAAGTCGGCCCCTGCCGCTGCACCGGCTGCCAAGCCTGCTGCCGCTGCTGCACCGGTTGTCGTCGCCGCTGGCGACCGCACCGAGAAGCGCGTGCCGATGACTCGCCTGCGTGCCAAGATCGCCGAGCGTCTGGTCGAAGCCCAGTCGAACATGGCCATGCTGACCACCTTCAACGAAGTCGACATGACCGAAGTCATGGCCCTGCGTTCGAAGTACAAGGACCTGTTCGAGAAGACCCATAACGGCGTACGCCTGGGCTTCATGTCGTTCTTCGTCAAGGCCGCCACCGAAGCCCTGAAGCGCTTCCCGGCTGTCAACGCCTCGATCGACGGTAACGACATTGTCTACCACGGCTTCGCTGACGTGGGTGTTGCGGTTTCCAGCGACCGTGGCCTGGTGGTCCCGGTACTGCGCAACGCCGAGTCGATGAGCCTGGCTGAAATCGAAAACGGCATTGCCACCTTCGGCAAGAAAGCCCGTGACGGCAAACTGTCGATCGAAGAAATGACCGGCGGTACCTTCACCATCACCAACGGCGGTACCTTCGGTTCGATGATGTCGACCCCGATCGTCAACCCGCCGCAGGCCGCGATCCTCGGCATGCACAACATCATCCAGCGCCCGATGGCCGTCAATGGTCAGGTCGTGATTCGCCCGATGATGTACCTGGCACTGTCCTACGATCACCGCCTGATCGATGGTAAGGAAGCGGTAACCTTCCTGGTCACCATCAAGAACCTGCTGGAAGATCCGTCTCGCCTGCTGCTGGACATCTAACCCTCTGGCTGCGTACCGTGCCGGCCTTGGCTTCGCAAGAAGCCATGCCGCGCGGTTCGCGGCTTGTAGCTTGTAGCTGATAAGGAATCTTTTATGACCCAGAAATTCGACGTAGTGGTGATTGGTGCAGGTCCTGGCGGCTATGTGGCTGCCATCAAGGCTGCCCAACTTGGTCTGAAGACTGCCTGTATCGAGAAGTACACCGACGCCGAGGGCAAGCTGGCCCTGGGCGGCACCTGCCTGAACGTAGGTTGCATTCCTTCCAAGGCGCTGCTGGACAGCTCCTGGAAATACAAGGAAGCCAAAGAGAGCTTCAACGTCCACGGTATCTCCACTGGCGAAGTGAAGATGGACGTCGCCGCGATGGTTGGCCGCAAGGCTGGCATCGTCAAGAACCTGACCGGTGGCGTTGCCACCCTGTTCAAGGCCAACGGCGTTACTTCGATCCAGGGCCACGGCAAGCTGCTGGCTGGCAAAAAAGTCGAAGTCACCAAGGCTGACGGCACCACCGAAGTCATCGAAGCCGAGAACGTGATCCTGGCTTCCGGCTCGCGCCCGATCGACATTCCACCGGCCCCGGTCGACCAGAACGTCATCGTCGACTCCACCGGCGCCCTGGAATTCCAGACCGTACCGAAGCGCCTGGGCGTTATCGGTGCTGGCGTGATCGGCCTGGAGCTGGGTTCGGTATGGGCTCGTCTGGGTGCTGAAGTCACTGTCCTGGAAGCCCTGGACACCTTCCTGATGGCTGCCGACACCGCTGTGTCGAAAGAAGCCCAGAAGACCCTGACCAAGCAAGGCCTGGACATCAAGCTGGGCGCTCGCGTCACCGGCTCGAAAGTCAACGGCAACGAAGTCGAAGTCACCTACACCAACGCCGAAGGCGAGCAGAAGATCACCTTCGACAAGCTGATCGTCGCGGTCGGCCGTCGCCCGGTGACCACCGATCTGCTGGCTGCCGACAGCGGCGTGACCATCGACGAGCGTGGCTACATCTTCGTCGACGATCACTGTGCCACCAGCGTTCCGGGCGTGTTCGCCATCGGTGACGTGGTACGCGGCATGATGCTGGCCCACAAGGCGTCGGAAGAGGGCATCATGGTGGTCGAGCGCATCAAAGGCCACAAGGCCCAGATGAACTACGACCTGATCCCGTCGGTTATCTACACCCACCCGGAAATCGCATGGGTCGGCAAGACCGAACAGGCCTTGAAGGCCGAGGGCGTTGAGGTTAACGTGGGCACCTTCCCGTTCGCGGCCAGCGGCCGTGCGATGGCTGCCAACGACACCGGTGGTTTCGTCAAGGTCATCGCCGATGCCAAGACCGACCGCGTCCTGGGTGTACACGTGATTGGCCCATCGGCTGCCGAACTGGTGCAGCAGGGCGCAATCGCAATGGAATTCGGCACCAGTGCCGAGGATCTGGGCATGATGGTCTTCAGCCATCCGACCCTGTCCGAAGCGTTGCATGAAGCAGCGCTGGCAGTGAATGGCGGCGCCATTCACGTGGCCAACCGTAAGAAGCGTTAATTATAAGAAACCACGGCGGGCAGCCCGTCGTGAGTCTTGCGTGCATGACTCACCGCGGAACGTCCGCCGGACCGGATCACATGGGAAAACCCGGGGTCAACGGTCACAGGTGGTGCGGCGCCAGTAATGGCGCAGCGCCGAAGCGCAGTACCTAACGAAGACGGTAAAAAGCATGAATCTTCACGAGTATCAGGGTAAGCAGCTGTTCGCTGAATACGGCCTGCCAGTTTCCAAGGGTTTCGCAGTCGATACCCCTGAAGCTGCAGCAGAAGCTTGCGACAAGATCGGCGGTTCCGAGTGGGTTGTAAAAGCTCAGGTTCACGCGGGTGGTCGCGGCAAAGCGGGCGGCGTCAAGCTGGTTCGCAGCAAGGAAGACGCCAAGGCGTTCGCTGCGCAATGGTTGGGCAAGCGCCTGGTAACCTACCAGACCGATGCCAACGGTCAGCCAGTGACCAAGATCCTGGTCGAATCCTGCACTGACATCGCCAAAGAGCTGTACCTGGGCGCTGTAGTCGATCGCTCGAGCCGCCGTATCGTGTTCATGGCCTCCACCGAAGGTGGCGTGGACATCGAGAAAGTCGCTCACGAAACTCCTGAGAAGATCATCAAGGCTACTATCGATCCGCTGGTCGGCGCTCAGCCGTTCCAGGGTCGTGAACTGGCATTCCAGCTGGGTCTGGAAGGCAAGCAAGTTGCACAGTTCGCCAAGATTTTCGTAGGCCTGGCCAAGCTGTTCAAAGAACATGACCTGGCCCTGCTGGAAGTCAACCCGCTGGTCATCAAGGCCGACGGCGACCTGCACTGCCTGGATGCGAAGATCAACATCGACGCAAACGCCATGTACCGTCAGCCTAAGCTGAAAACCTTCCACGACCCGTCTCAGGACGACCCTCGTGAAGCCCACGCTGCCAGCTTCGAGCTGAACTACGTGGCCCTGGAAGGCAACATCGGCTGCATGGTCAACGGTGCTGGCCTGGCCATGGGTACCATGGACATCGTCAACCTGCACGGCGGCAAGCCGGCCAACTTCCTCGACGTTGGCGGTGGTGCTACCAAAGAGCGCGTTACCGAAGCGTTCAAGATCATTCTGTCCGACAGCAATGTCGCGGCCGTTCTGGTCAACATCTTCGGCGGCATCGTTCGCTGCGACATGATTGCCGAAGGCATCATCGGTGCAGTGAAAGAAGTCGGCGTTAAAGTTCCGGTTGTGGTTCGCCTCGAAGGCAACAACGCCGAACTGGGCGCTAAAGTACTGGCAGAAAGCGGTTTGAACATCATTGCGGCAACCAGCCTGACCGACGCTGCTCAACAAGTTGTCAAAGCTGCGGAGGGCAAGTAATGAGCGTCCTGATCAATAAAGACACCAAAGTCATCTGCCAGGGCTTCACCGGCTCGCAAGGTACTTTCCACTCCGAACAGGCCATCGCCTACGGCACCAAGATGGTCGGCGGCGTAACCCCAGGCAAGGGTGGCACCACCCACCTGGGCCTGCCGGTGTTCAACACCGTCAAGGAAGCCGTGGAAGCTACCGGCGCTGACGCTTCGGTCATCTACGTACCGGCTCCGTTCTGCAAAGACTCGATCCTGGAAGCTGCCTTCGGCGGCATCAAGCTGATCGTCTGCATCACCGAAGGCATTCCTACCCTGGACATGCTGGATGCCAAGGTCAAGTGCGACGAGCTGGGCGTGACCCTGATCGGCCCTAACTGCCCAGGTGTCATCACCCCGGGCGAGTGCAAGATCGGCATCATGCCAGGCCACATCCACCTGCCAGGCAAGGTCGGTATCGTTTCGCGTTCCGGCACCCTGACCTACGAAGCTGTGAAGCAGACCACCGACGCCGGCTTCGGCCAGTCGACCTGCGTCGGCATCGGCGGTGACCCGATCCCGGGCTCCAACTTCATCGACATCCTGAAGCTGTTCCAGGAAGACCCGAAGACCGAAGCGATCGTCATGATCGGTGAGATCGGCGGTTCGGCTGAAGAAGAAGCTGCGGCCTACATCAAGGCCCACGTGACCAAGCCAGTCGTTTCCTACATCGCTGGTGTTACCGCACCTGCGGGCAAGCGCATGGGCCACGCTGGCGCCATCATCTCCGGCGGCAAGGGCACTGCGGACGAGAAGTTCGCCGCCCTGCAGGACGCTGGTGTGAAGACCGTGCGTTCCCTGGCTGACATCGGCAAGGCCCTGGCCGAGCTGACTGGCTGGGAAGCCAAGAAGTAATACTGCTACACCCCCCACGCGCACAGAGGCCACCTTCGGGTGGCCTTTGTCGTTTCTGGGGGCATCACAGGCGGCGAGGAAACTTGATGAGTTTGATAGGAATTTTCGTACAGACGAAGTTTTCAAGTGGAGGATAATTCTTACTGTCTTCGGTCGCACAGACGACAAACATGTACGCACATCGGACAAGCAGCACTGTGCCAGTGCGTTTAACTGACAAAACAGTTACATTACGTGTTCACTCTGTGCCCGTACCCCAAAAGGGAACGACACGCTAAACGGGTCTGGCCTATCAAGCCGGGCAGCATTTCCCCTCATCCAAAGGGAAATCCCCTCTCGAATCCCGATTTCAGCAGTGTGGTACTACCTTAAATGAAAGTTCTCAAAGGCCAGGATATCCTGGCGCTTGGCTTTATGACGTTTGCGCTTTTCGTTGGCGCAGGCAATATCATCTTCCCGCCTATCGTCGGTCTGCAGTCTGGTCCGCACGTGTGGATGGCAGCCCTGGGCTTCCTGGTCACTGCCGTGGGCCTACCAGTCATCACCGTGGTCGCGCTGGCCAAGGTCGGTGGCGGCATGGATGCCCTGAGCAGCCCGATCGGCAAGTTCTTCGGCGGCCTGCTGGCAGCCGTGTGCTACCTGTCGGTCGGTCCGCTGTTCGCCACCCCGCGCACCGCGACCGTGTCGTTCGAAGTGGGTGTTGCACCGCTGACCGGTGAAAGCCCGCTGGCGCTGTTCATCTACAGCCTGGTGTACTTCGCCGTGGTACTGGCCGTGTCCATGTACCCTGGCAAGTTGCTCGACACCGTGGGCCGCTTCCTGGCGCCGTTGAAGATCATCGCTCTGGCCGTGCTGGGCATCGCTGCCTTCGCGCTGCCGGCCGGGACCATTGGTGAGGCACAGCCTGCCTATGCTGCGGCTGCGTTCTCCAAGGGCTTCTCCGATGGCTACCTGACCATGGACACCCTGGGCGCCTTGGTGTTCGGTATCGTCATCGTCAACGCCATCCGCTCGCGCGGTGTCGAGTCGCCGAAGTTGATCACTCGCTACGCCATCATCGCCGGCCTGATCGCAGGTGTTGGCCTGGCGCTGGTGTATGTCAGCTTGTTCCGTCTGGGTGCCGGCAGCCATGACATCGCGGCTGATGCCACCAACGGTGCTGCGGTTCTGCATGCTTACGTGCAGCACACCTTCGGCTCGCTGGGCAGCGGCTTCCTGGCCGTGTTGATCGCACTGGCCTGTCTGGTGACCGCGGTCGGCCTGACCTGTGCCTGCGCCGAGTATTTCAGCCAGATCCTGCCGCTGTCGTACCGTGCATTGGTGGTGATCCTGGCCAGCTTCTCGTTGCTGATCTCCAACCTCGGCCTGACCAAGCTGATCATGTTCTCGATCCCGGTGCTTACCGCCATTTACCCGCCTTGCATCGTGGTGGTTGGCCTGAGCTTCGTGAAGGACCTGTGGAACTCGCCGACCCGCATCCTGGCGCCGGTGATGCTGGTGTCGCTGGTGTTCGGCATGGTTGACGCAATCAAGGGCAGCAGCATTGCCCATGTGCTGCCGGACTTCATGGCGCATCTGCCGTTGAGCGACCAGGGCCTGGCCTGGCTTGTGCCTTCCGTGGTGACCCTGGTTGGCGCCGTGGCTTGCGACCGCATGCTCGGCAAGCCGCGCGAGGCGCTGGCCTGACCTGTTAAGTCGAAGCCTGAGGGCGGCACCGGCCACAAGCCGAAAGGTGCTCGCCAAGGGCCTAGGCAGAAAAGCCCCGTATCCGCAAGGATGCGGGGCTTTTTGTTTGCCGGCATGATCAGAGGAAAATTCAGGACGGTGTGTGCCTTTTGCCGCTTGCCAGCGTCGAAACCCGGTCCCTATTCTCTAGGTACCTGGCCCTCTCGGGAACCCTGCATGAACTTCATCCAAAGCAACCTCAACAACCTGCTGGCCGTGGCTTGGTTCGCCCTATGCTGGGGAGGTTATACCCGCTATGCCATCTGGAAGGGCCGTGACACCGCATGCCTGGCCAGCGTGCTGCACCTGTACCGCGAAGACTGGATGCGCCGCATGCTGCTGCGCGACAACCGCATTGCCGATGCCAGCGTAATCGGTAACCTCGAGCGCAACGCGTCGTTCTTTGCGTCCAGTACCCTGATCATTCTCGCCGGTATCCTTACCGTGCTTGGAGCGTCCGACCGGGCGCTGTCGTTGCTGGCCGACTTGCCGCTGGTGCAGCAGACCTCTCAAGGCATGTCGGAGATCAAGTTGCTGTGCCTGGCCACGGTGTTTGTCTACGCCTTCTTCACCTTCAGCTGGTGTATGCGCCAATACAACTTCGCCGCCGTACTGGTGGGTTCGGCACCGATGATCGGCGAGCGGCTGGTCAATGAGCTGGAGCGCAAGGCATTCGCTTCACGGGCGGCTCGGGTATTGTCGTTGGCAGCTAACCAATTCAACCTGGGTTTGCGTTCGTATTACTTCGGCATGGCCATGTTGAGCTGGTTCATTAGCCCATGGCTGTTCATGGCCATGAGTGTCGGGGTAGTGCTTATTCTGTACCGGCGAGAGTTCCATTCGGATGTGCTGGATGTGATGGTGTTCACACCTACCGAAAGTGTCACCAACGAGCCGGTCAAAGAAAGTACCGCTGCCAGCAACTGAAACGATTAATCCAAATGTTGTAGATACAAAAAAACCCGACAAAGTCGGGTTTTTTTGTTTTAGCCAATTACTGCTTGGCAGGTTCGGCTGGAGTAGCTTCTGGTGCCGGGGTGGCTGGCGCGGCTTCTGGAGCCGGAGTAGCCGGAGCGGCTTCTTCGGCAGCCTTCTGCTCGGCTTCGGCCTGATCTTTGGCGGCTTCGGCGTTTTCCTTAGCGGCTTCGTTCATTTTATCCTGAGCTTCGCCCGCTTTTTCCTGGGCTTGCTCGGCGTGTTGCTGTGCGTCCTGGGCTTTGTCTTCGCTCGCTTTATCGCAAGCGGCCAGGCCCATGGCAGCAGCCAGCATCAGAGCAAAAGCAAAAGGTTTACGCATGGGGGTGTTTCTCCTTGGTGGAATAAGTGACTTGTTCCTTCGAGTGCAACTACGCGGAATAAGTTCCGCGAAGGTTACAGATATATAACGCCGTGTTCTATATAGACTTTTTAACGAATTTATGCCGCTGCAGCGCAGCCAGTGGGAAGCGCCAATGAGTGATTCAACCTTGATGGCCATGGCCGAGCGTTTTCTTTCGGCATTGAAACATTGTCAGCTGTTGCAGATGCGCGTGGCGCAAGCCGATGGCGATGGCATGACCCTGATCCTGCCCTGGTCACCGGCCATTGTCGGCAACCCGCAAACCGGCGCCGTGCATGGCGGTGCGCTGACCACACTGATGGACACCACCTGCGGTATGGCCACGCTGTGCGTGCTGCCGCGCTTCGAAGTGTGCCCGACGCTGGACCTGCGCATCGACTACATGCACCCGGCCGAGGCCGGCAAGGACATCTACGGCCACGCACAATGCTATCGGGTTACCCGAGACGTGATCTTCACCCGTGGCACCGCCTATCAGGATGACCCCGCACAGCCAATCTGCCAGGTGGTGGGTACGTTCATGCGCCTGGGCCAGGAGATCAAGGGTGGCATCCGTTTCGGCAACAGCCTGAAGGAGGGCGAGGCATGATTCCGCATGCGGTTCGTCAGCAACTGAACGCTGCCCATGCGGTGGGCGACTACAGGCCATTGCTGGCGCTGATTCCCTATGCCGGGCTGATCGGCATCGAATGTGAACGCCAGGGCGATGACTTGTTGTTCCGCCTGCCCGCCAGTGCGGACAACATCGGCAACCCGTTATTGCCGGCCATCCATGGCGGCGTGATCGCCGGCTTCATGGAGTTGTCGGCAGCGCTGTACCTGCTGATCTACAGCGAGAGCGCCAGCATTCCAAAGATCATCGACTTTTCCATCGACTACCTGCGCGCCGGGCATTTTCGTGACACTTACGCCCAGTGCCAACTGTGGCGCCAGGGCCGCCGAGTGACCAACGTGGCCATTACCGCCTGGCAAGGCGACAAGCAGACGCCGATTGCCACAGCCCGTGCGCATTTCAAGATCGAACCGGAAAAGCCCTTGAAATCATCTGGGCAGCCCCCATCTGAATGACATCCGCCGTTAACGCTGGCCGAACTGGCCGCCAGGCGCCAACTGTCATCAGATCGGAGTTTCGAAGACCATGACTGTGGAAACACAAAAGGAAACGTTGGGCTTCCAGACTGAGGTGAAGCAGCTGCTGCACCTCATGATTCACTCGTTGTACTCCAACAAGGAAATCTTCCTGCGGGAGCTGATTTCCAACGCCTCCGACGCCGCTGACAAGCTGCGGTTCGAAGCCCTGGCCAAGCCAGAGCTGCTCGAAGGCGACGCCGACCTGAAAATTCGCCTGAGCTTCGACAAGGACGCCGGTACCGTGACCCTCGAGGACAACGGCATCGGCATGAGCCGCGAAGACGTCATCGCCCACCTGGGTACCATCGCCAAGTCCGGCACCGCCGACTTCATGAAGAACCTCACCGGTGACCAGAAGAAGGACTCGCACCTGATCGGTCAGTTCGGCGTGGGCTTCTACTCCGCGTTCATCGTTGCCGACAAGGTTGACGTGTACAGCCGCCGTGCTGGCCAGCCAGCGGCCGAGGGTGTGCACTGGTCGTCGAAAGGCGAGGGCGAGTTCGAAGTCGCCACCATCGACAAGCCACAGCGCGGCACCCGCATCGTCCTGCACCTGAAGAAGGACGAACTGGAATTCGCTGATGGCTGGCGCCTGCGCAACGTGGTCAAGAAATACTCCGACCACATCGCTCTGCCGATCCAGTTGCCCAAAGAGCAGGCTGGCGCTGAAGGTGAAGAACAGCCGGCCGAAGAGTGGGAAACCGTCAACCGCGCCAGCGCCCTGTGGACCCGTTCGCGCACCGAGGTGAAGGACGAGGAGTACCAGGAGTTCTACAAGCACATCGGCCATGACTTCGAAAACCCGCTGGCCTGGAGCCACAACAAGGTCGAAGGCAAGCTCGAATACAACTCGCTGCTGTACGTGCCGGCCCGTGCGCCGTTCGACCTGTACCAGCGCGAAGCACCGCGCGGCCTGAAGCTGTACGTGCAGCGTGTGTTCATCATGGACCAGGCCGAGTCGTTCCTGCCGCTGTACCTGCGCTTCATCAAGGGTGTGGTCGATTCCAACGACCTGTCGCTGAACGTGTCGCGTGAAATCCTGCAGAAAGACCCGATCATCGATTCGATGAAGACCGCGCTCACCAAGCGCGTGCTGGACATGCTGGAGAAACTGGCGAAGAACGAACCCGAGCAGTACAAGGGCTTCTGGAAGAACTTCGGCCAAGTGTTGAAAGAAGGCCCGGCCGAAGACTTCGCCAACAAGGAGAAAATCGCCGGCCTGCTGCGCTTCGCTTCCACCCAGGACGACAGCGGCGAGCAGAGCGTCGCCCTGGCCGACTACCTGGCCCGTGCGAAGGAAGGCCAGGACAAGATCTACTACCTCACCGGCGAGTCGTACGCGCAGGTCAAGAACAGCCCGCACCTGGAAGTCTTCCGCAAGAAAGGCATCGAAGTGCTGCTGCTGACCGACCGTATCGACGAGTGGCTGATGAGCTACCTCAACGAATTCGACGGCAAGGCCTTCGTTGACATCGCCCGTGGCGATCTGGACCTGGGCAAGCTGGATTCGGAAGAAGACAAGAAAGCCCAGGAAGAAGTCGCCAAGGACAAGGAAGGCCTGGTCGAGCGCCTGAAAGGCGCGCTGGGTGACAGCGTGGCCGAAGTGCGCGTGTCGCACCGCCTGACCGACTCGCCGGCAATCCTGGCCATTGGCGAGCAGGACCTGGGCCTGCAGATGCGTCAGATTCTGGAAGCCAGCGGGCAGAAGGTGCCGGAGTCCAAGCCGATCTTCGAGTTCAACCCGAGCCACCCGCTGATCGAGAAGTTGGACAACGAGCAGAGCGAAGACCGCTTCGCCGAGCTGTCGCACATCCTGTTCGATCAGGCGGCCCTGGCGGCCGGTGACAGCCTGAAGGACCCGGCGGCGTACGTTCGTCGCCTGAACAAGCTGCTGGTCGAGCTGTCTGCTTGAGTTGATGCACAGGAAAGCCCGCTTCGGCGGGCTTTTTTCATGGTGAGCTAAGGAGTGCTTGATGAGCAAGGTAATCGTCGAATCGTTGGTTTATCACCTGTCCGGCAAAACCTATGAAAGCCGCCTGGTCTATGAGCCAGGTGCGCTGCCGAAGCCCGGCCTGGTGATGGCGCCGAACTGGATGGGCATTGGCGAAGGCGCGGAGCGTATCGCCAAGGAAGTGGCCGAGAAGGGCTACGTGGTGTTGATTGCCGACCTGTACGGTCAATCGGTGCGCCCGTCCAACGCCGACGAGGCGGGTGCGGCGATGATGCCGTTGAAGAATGATCGCAGCGAGCTGCGCAAGCGCATGCAGGAAGCCCTGGCGCAGTTGCTGGGGCAGTCGAAGGCGCTACTGGAGCCGGGCAAGGTCGCAACCTTCGGCTTTTGCTTCGGTGGCTGCTGTGCGCTGGAGCTGGCGCGTACCGGCGCCGACCTGCGTGCGGCGGTGTCGTTCCACGGCACCCTGGACACGCCGAACCCGGAGGATGCCAAGCGCATCAAGGGCTCGGTGCTGGTGCTGCATGGCGCTGCCGACCCATTGGTGCCGAAAGAGCAGCTGCCGGCGTTCGAGGACGAGATGAACGCCGCCAAAGTGGACTGGCAGTTGCTGAGCTATGGCGGGGCAGTGCACTCGTTCACCGACCCGAATGCCAATGTGCCGGGTAAGATGCAGTACGACCGCCGTACCTCGGAGCGGGCGTTCCGGTCGATGCATAACCTGCTGACGGAAGTGTTCCAGCGTTGAGATCGCAGGGGGCCGTAACGCGGCCCCCAACATTACCGTGGCAGCTCGATCCTGGAGGTTTCCCCGGGCACCACTGGCCAATCCCTCGCCGCCCAGCGTGCCCTGGCCTGCTCGATCAGCTCCGGGTCACTGGCCACGAAGTTCCAGTTCATCCGCCGTGGACCATCCAGCGGCTCCCCGCCAATCAGCACCAGCTGGCACTCACCCTCCGCGTACAGTGTCACGTCTTCGCCCTCTGGCAGTACCACCAGGCTGCACGGCTCCACGTCCGCGTCGTTCATCTGCAACTCGCCATCCAGCAGGTACAGTGCTCGCTGCGCATGCTCGGTGGGTATCGGCAAGGTGGTTGCCGGCTGCATCCGTACATGGGCATAAAGGGTAGGGGAGAGCACCGGCACCGGTGACTCCAGGCAGAACCCGCTGCCTGCAATCATGCAGATGCGCACCCCCAGGCTGTCACTGACGGGCAGGCTCGCGGCCGGGTGATGGCTGTAGCTTGCCGGGCCTTGCTCATGCTCGCGCGGCGATGCCAGCCATACCTGCAGCCCATGCAGGCGCGAACCATGGGCCAGGGCATCTTCTGGGGTGCGCTCGACGTGGGCCACGCCGCTGCCTGCGGTCATCCAGCTGACATCACCCGGCAGCACACGCTGTGCCGAGCCGAGGCTGTCCTTGTGCAGGATCGCCCCTTCAAACAGGTAGGTCAGGGTCGACAAGCCGATATGCGGGTGTTGGCGGATGTCCATGCCATGCCCGGCGGCATAGTCGGTTTCGAGCATATGGTCGAAGAACACGAACGGGCCGACGCTGCGGCACTGGGCCGAAGGCAGCGGGCGCAGGATCGGCTGGCCCTCGACCGATTCGGCGCGCGGGCGGATGATCAGGGGGCTGCTCATGGGGTGTGTTCCAGGCGAGGTGAGTGTGCACCCAGCATAGCGGTTTGCCTGCTTCGGCTGAACCGTCTCGTTTGCCGGCCGGTCTACTGTTTTCGTATTTGTAGAAGGAAGCAGCCCATGATTGCCAGAGCGCTGGCCTGCGTAATGTTGTCTGCCTCGCTTTGCCAGGCGGCACACGCGCGCGACTACCGCTACAGCGACGCCCACCTGCACTACGTCGACTTCTTTCAGGAAAGCGAAGGCATGCCGGCGTTGCTCAAGGCCATGGACGCCGCAGGCATCGAGCAGTCGATGATTTCCGGCATTCCAGTGGCCAAGAAATGGCACGAAGACGAACCCAAGCGCCCACGCTATTACGCCGGTGACGACGCCGATGCCTATTGGTACAGCGCCACCGACACCTATGTGGCAGCGGCCCTGGAGCAGTTGCCGATTGAGCAACGAAAACGCTTTCATCCGTTTTTGACCGGCTTCAACCCGGTGGACAAGAACGCTGTCAGCCACATCGAGCGCATGCTCGAAATGAACCCGGGGTTATGGCAGGGCATTGGCGAGGTGTTCACCCGCCACGATGACCTGACCGCGCTGACCAGTGGCGACACACCGCGCGCCAACAACGAGGCCATGACGCGTATCTACCATCTGGCGGCCGAGCGTGACCTGCCGGTGCTCCTGCATTCCAACATCACCTCCAAGCGCGAGCGCAACCCGCTGTACCTGGCGGAGATTGAAGAGCCACTGCTCAATCACCCGCATACACGGTTCATCTGGGCGCATGCGGGCAGCAGCATGGAGATACACCGCCACCAGACGCAGATGGGTTTTCTGTTGCCGGTGCTCACGCGATTGCTGGAGGACTACCCGAACTTGTATGTCGACCTGTCGTGGAGTGTGCTGCAGCCTTATCTGCTGGATGACAAAGGCGTGCCGCGCAAGGAATGGCTGGCGCTGGTCAAGCGCTATCCAGAGCGGTTCATGCTGGGGTCGGATGTGGTGGGGCGGTTTGGCAGCCTGGGTGAGCAGATGCACGGGTTCAAGCCGTTTCTGGATGCCTTGCCGATAGAGGTGGCCAACAAAGTGGCCCGCGATAACTTTCTGGCTGTACTGCCCAGGCAGAAATAAGTGCGACAGGTTAAAAATAAAAACGCCCCGAACCAGTCGGGGCGTTTTCATTTACCGCATTAGCGTCTTACTTGCCTTCCCAGCGCTTGAGCACCAGGGTGGCGTTTGTGCCACCGAAGCCGAAGCTGTTGCTCATGACCGTGTCGATCTTGGCGTTTTCTTCGGTGTTACGCAGGATTGGCAGGTCGGCGACCTCTGGGTCCAGCTCATCGATGTTGGCGGAGCCGGCGATGAAGTTGTTTTCCATCATCAGCAGGCAGTAGATCGCCTCGTGCACGCCGGCGGCGCCCAGCGAGTGGCCCGACAGGCTCTTGGTCGAGCTGATCTTCGGTGCCTTGTCGCCGAACACGGCGCGAACACCTTTGATCTCGGCCACGTCACCGACCGGAGTCGAAGTACCGTGGGTGTTCAGGTAGTCGATCGGGGTGTCGACGGTAGCCAGCGCCTGCTGCATGCAGCGGATGGCACCTTCGCCGCTCGGGGCAACCATGTCATAGCCGTCGGAAGTTGCACCGTAGCCAACGATTTCGGCGTAGATCTTGGCGCCACGGGCCAGGGCGTGTTCCAGCTCCTCGACCACCACCATGCCGCCGCCACCTGCGATGACGAAGCCATCACGGTCGGCGTCATAGGCGCGCGAGGCCAGTTCCGGGGTTTCGTTGCGTTTGGTCGACAGGGCGCCCATGGCATCGAACAGGAACGACTGGCTCCAGTGCTCTTCTTCACCACCACCGGCGAAGACGATGTCTTGCTTGCCCCACTGGATCTGCTCCAGGGCGGTGCCGATGCAGTGTGCCGAAGTGGCGCAGGCCGACGAGATCGAGTAGTTCAGGCCCTTGATCTTGAACGGAGTGGCCAGGCACGCCGAAACGGTGCTGCCCATGGTGCGGGTAACGCGGTACGGGCCGACGCGCTTGACGCCTTTCTCGCGCAGGGTGTCCAGCGCTTCCATCTGGTTCAGGGTCGAGGCGCCGCCGGAGCCAGCCACCAGGCCAGTGCGCGGGTTGGAAACCTGCTCTTCGGTCAGGCCAGCGTCCTTGATCGCGTCCTGCATCGCCAGATAGGCGTAGGCCGCGGCGTGGCCGACGAAGCGGTAGACCTTGCGGTCGATCAGTTCTTCGAGGTTGAGGTCGATGGACCCGGAAACCTGGCTGCGCAGCCCCATTTCCTTGTATTCCGGGTTGAAACGGATACCCGGACGGCTGTTACGCAGGTTTTCGGTGACGGTCTCTTTGTCATTGCCCAGGCACGATACGATGCCCAGACCAGTGATAACGACGCGGCGCATGCGAATAACCCTTAGAAATTGTCAGTGGAGGTGAACACGCCGACCCGCAGGCCTTCGGCAGTGTAGATCTCGCGGCCGTCGACGCTGACCGAGCCATCGGCGATGGCCATGTTCAGCTTGCCCTTCAGGACGCGCTTGATGTGAATGTTGTAGGTGACTTTCTTGGCGCTAGGCAATACCTGGCCAAAGAACTTCACTTCGCCCGAACCCAGCGCGCGGCCACGGCCTGGCAGACCCTGCCAGCCCAGGAAGAAGCCGACCAGCTGCCACATGGCGTCGAGGCCCAGGCAGCCCGGCATGACCGGATCGCCTTCGAAATGGCAGGCGAAGAACCACAGGTCCGGGGTGATATCCAGCTCGGCGACCAATTCACCTTTGCCGTACTTGCCGCCTTCTTCGCTGATATGGGTGATGCGATCGACCATCAGCATGTTCGGCGCGGGCAGTTGCGCATTACCTGGGCCGAACAGCTCACCGCGACTGCAGCGCAGCAGGTCTTCCCGAGTAAAGGCGTGTTGTTTGGTCATGCGAGCTCCTCAATAACCCCCTGTGGCAGGGGATGAATCTTCCCGGCCGGCCCGAAAACCAATGGCTTCGAGACGGCAGCCTACAGGTAGACTATTGCGTTGTGGTGAAAGTCACAGCGCACCTGCCGAAAGAAGTACAGGTGTGCACTGAAACGTCTATTTTCAGGTCCGATGAAGGTCCTGTCCAGTGTTTAAGACTGCCGCACTTTAGCATTTATCGCCAGTCGCGGTTGTCCGACCGGGTAACCAGCGCTGCAGCACCCGCTGCAGTTCGGTGCGGCGCAAGGGTTTGCTCAGGTAGTCGTCCATGCCAGCGGCCATGCAACGCTCGCGGTCGCCCTGCAAGGCGTTGGCGGTCAGGGCGATGATCGGTAGCCCGGCGCCGTTGGGCAACTGACGGATGCGCCGGGTGGCTTCATAGCCGTCCAGGTGCGGCAGGCGGCAATCCATCAGCACGGCGGCGAAGCGCTGCTGGCCAACCAGGTCGACCGCCTCAAGGCCATCCTCGGCCGTGCATACCGCAAGCCCCAGGCTGCGCAGCATGGCCTCGATGACGCTTTGGTTGACCGGGTTGTCCTCTACCAGCAGTACCTGATCATTGTCGGGCACTATCGTTGGCGCAGTGGTGGGCGGCTTCAGTGGGACGGGGGCAGGGGTGGCGAGGGCCAGTGGCATTTCCAGGGTGAAAGTCGACCCCAGGCCCTCACGGCTTTCACCGCGCAGCTTGCCGCCCATGCGCTCGGCCAAGGTGCGGGCGATCGAAAGCCCCAGCCCGGTGCCGCCATAACGGCGGGAAATCGAGCTGTCGGCCTGCTGGAAAGCGATGAACATCATTTCCAGGCGGTCGCTGTCGATGCCGATGCCGGTGTCGCGCACGCTGCAGGTCAGCCAGATCAGTTGCCGATCGAGTACCTGCCAACGTGCTTCGACCTGTACCTGCCCGCGTTCTGTGAATTTCAGGGCGTTGCCTATCAGGTTCAGCAGGATCTGGCGGATGCGCGTGGGGTCGCCGTTCACCTGCAGTTGCTCGAAGCCGGCCGGCAGTTCCAGGTGCAGGCCCAGGCCGCGCTGCTGGGCGCTGTGCTGGAACGACTGGACACTGCTGGTGATCAACTCGCCGAGATTGAAGTCGATGTGCTCCAGTTGCAGCGCGGCGCGCTCGATACGCGAAAAGTCGAGGATGTCGTTGATGACCTTCAGCAAATGCCCGGTGGACTCGCTGGCCACTGCCGTGTAATCGGCCTGCTCGCTGCTCAGCGGTGTGGTTTCCAGCAACTGCAGCATGCCTAGCACGCCATTCATCGGTGTGCGCAGTTCATGGCTCATCATGGCCAGGAAGTCCGATTTCGCGCGGTTGGCCTGTTCAGCCTCCTCGCGAGCCTGGATCAATTCGGCAATGGCCTGCTTCTGTTCATCGCTGGCCTGTTCCAGGGCGCTGGCCAGGTTGTTGATGTGACGCGCCAGGTGGCCCAGTTCGCTGTCGTCCACCACCGGCAAGGGGGTGTTGTACTCGCCCTGCTGAATGGCCTTGACCGCATGCCCCATGTCGCTGATCGGCTTGGCCAGGCTCAGGGCCAGGCGGCGAGCCAGCAAAAAGGTGAACAGCAGGGCGAACAGTGCAAGGATCCCGGCCTTGATCACGATTTCCTGTTGCCGCTGGCTGAAGGCATCATCGGACATGCCGACTATCACCCGGCCCAGGTAGTCGTCACCAATGGCCGGGGTGGTGGCCTTGCCCTGTTGCAGGAAATCGTTGTCCAGGCGGATCTGTTGCAGGCGGATGGGCGCCTGGAACACTTCTACCTGTTGTGCGCGGTTGGCGCTTTCGTCGGACTGCTCCACGTACACGAGGATGTGGTTGCGGCTGTCCTGCACTTCCAGAAAACGCACATGCGGGATGCTGAGGGTGGCGCGCATCAGCCCTTCAAGTACTTCGTTGTTGCCCGAAATCACCCCGTACTCCGACGCCGGTGCCAACTGGTTGGCGATCAGTTGCCCGGTGTGGTTGAGTTCCTGGCGCAGGTCCTGGATACGCACGAAGGTAAAGAAGCTGATCAACAGCAAGGTCAGCAGCAGGGCAGGGCCGAGGCTGATGATCTGGGTGCGGGTATGAATGTCCCAGCTCAAGCGCTTGGTCATGGGGTGGGGTCTCCTGCGGCCAGGGCCTTGGCGGCGGCGTTCGGATCGATCGGTTCAAGGCCCAGGGCGCGGGCCACCTGCTGGTTGCCACTGACGCCATAGCGTGTCGGGTACAGGCTGCGCGGCCAGCGCGCAGGCGGCAGATCGAGCAACTGGTCGAGCTCCGCCAGCCAGTCGTCCTGATCGCTGTAGGTGCTGGCCAGGGCGCCGGCGCGAACAAAACCGGCGTTCGGCCCGATCAGGGCCATCTGTCGACCATAGCTGCTCAGCAGCAGGTTCTTCGCGGTCTTGGAGTTGTACAGGTTGGGGTCGTCCAGGCCCAGCAGCACATCGCTGCTACCCAGCAGATGCTGCAGCGGCCGGCTGTCACGCGGGTCGGACCAGTTCTGGGCGATGATCTCCAGGCCCAGGGGGCGTGCGGCATGGCGCAACTCGTCGAGCAGAAAACTGCTGTGCTCACCGTACAACACCCCAATGCGCTGGGCCTGCGGCAGCAGGTAGCGCGTCAGGCGCAATTGCCGGCCCAACGGCGCGTCACTCCACAGCAAGGTGAGAAACGCGGGGCGCGACTTTCCCAGGCGCTGTTCAGCCTGTACCCGGCTGACCCGCATGGCCAGGGCCGGTGGGCCGGCGGTTTCGCCCAGCCGCCACTCCAGTGCGGAGCTGTCGAGCAGGATCAAACGCTGGTCGGCTTTGAGCTTGCTCGGGCGCGGCAGGTCGGCTGTGGTCTGGAAATGCACATGATCGTGGGGCCGACGGCTTTCCAGCGCGGCGACGAAACTGCGGATACCGGGCTGGTCCTCAGCCCCCACCAGCAGGATTTCACTGGCCGACAGTGGCCCCAGCGGCCACAGGCACAGCAGCAACAGGCGCAGCAACAGGGCCATCAGAACTCCAGCTCCGCGCTGACGCTCAGGCGGTGGCGGCTGTCGAAGCGGTTCTGGACTGCCGTGGTTGGCTCGTCGTCCAGGCGCTGCTGCCACAGCGCTGCCAGCTCCAGGTTGCTGCCAACCACTCGAAAGCGCTTGGCCAGGCGTAGGTCCAGGCGTTCATAGCGGTACTGGTTGAGAGCATCGTCGCCGTAGTAGAACAGTGCACTCGACCAGCCGGCACCCCATTCGCGCATCCACCCGGCCGAGCCGCTGTTGTGGGCGCTGAGGCGGCGGTCGTCGGGGTTGCTGGCCCAGGCATCGACGTAGGCGTAGGTCAGGCGCAGGCGGTCGCGCAGGGTCGGGCGCCAATCCAATTGTGCCTCGCTGCCGCTGAACCGGGCCTTGTTGGCGTTGCTGGCGATGTACTGGTTGTTCTTCAGCGGTTCACTGATCATGCCGGTGATCTCGTCGTAGAACAGCTTCACATCCATGTTCAAGCCAATGTCGCTGAAAAAGCCGTTGTAGCCCAGCTCGCGCGAGCGCATGCGTTCCTGGTCGAGGTCGCCGGGGCCACGGGTCTTGACGAAGTATTCACCGTGCTGCTGGCCGAACGCGTTGGTGCTGAGGTTCTTGACCGTGTAGCTCCAGTTGACGTTGTTCTCGAACATGTCGGGCGAGCGCACTGCCTCGGAATACACCGCACGCAGGCCATGGCGTGGGGTGATCAGGTAGTTGACCGCGACACGTGGCGTCAGCGAGCTGCCAGACAGGCGCGAGTCTTCGAACATGGCCCCGCCCTGAAGGATCCAGTGCTCGTCGGCGCGCCACTCCAGCTGGCCGAACAGGCGCCAGGTCTGGTCGTCGAGGCTGCCGTTGAAGTAGGTCTGCGAGTCGGCACGGTCATAGCGGTAGTTCATGCCACTGAGCAGGCGAAGGCTGTCGGTCAGGCTCAGGGTATCCTGGATCTCCAGGTCGTAGCGGGTTTCGCGGGTGCTCTGGTCGACATCGCCGCAGACCGGCTGGTTGCCGCCGGCCTTCCATTGCTCCTGCACTTTGTTCGAGAGGGCACTCAACACCGGGTCGCTGGTCGTTGGCAGGTCGCCCAGGGCGACACCGCGCGCTACTTTTTCGGCAAAGTCGGGGTTCATTTGCCAGAGCTGGGTCAGTTCGGCGCTGAACGATTCCAAGGCATCACAGGCGCGCCATACCTGCTGGCGATCGAAATGCTGCGCCGAACCCTGAATATAGAGGCTGTGCTCGGAGCTGAAATCCTTGGTCCAGCGCAACGAGCCGGCATAGTCCTTGGCATTGACGTCTGCGTTGTTGCCTGCCTCGTACTTGGCGAACACCGGCTGATAGGTATAAGGCCGCTGGTTGCTACCTTCCTTTGCCGCCAGTTGCCATTCCAGGGTCTGGTCAACCGCCAGGTTGTGGCTGGCACTGAGGTTGAAGCGGGTCAGGCGGCGGCTGTCGCGGTAGTCCTGGCCGAACTGGTTTTCATCGAAGCCGTCGTCTTGCTGGCCCGACACCGACAGGCGCATGTCACCGCCGTCCCAGCCAAAGCCGTGGCTGGCGTAGAAATCGTTGATGCCATCCTGGCCGCGGGTCACCTTCAGCCGCGTGCCATGGCTGTCGGCGGGGTTGCGGGTGAGGATGTTCACCACCGCCATCAGGGCGTTGGCGCCGTAGCTGACGGTGTTTGGGCCGCGGAACACCTCGATGCGCTCGATATCCTCCATGGCCAGGGGAATGTCGCTCCAGTCAACCGTGGCCAGGCCTGCGCGGTACACCGAGCGGCCATCGATCAAAACCTGCATGCGGCGTGCGTCGTTGACGTTGCTGCCGTGGTAGTTGACCGTGGGCTGGTTGCCGGCACCGTAGCCGATCATCATGCCGGGTACCAGGCGCAGCAGCTCAGGGATGTCACGGGC
>NZ_BCBQ01000050.1:0-44273 GCF_001320885.1 Pseudomonas sp. NBRC 111140 | reverse complement strand
GTTCTGCTCGTCTGGTTGAAGCCGTGCTAAGCGACTTCATCGAGCAAGGGCCAACCCAGGCCGAGCTGCAACTGGCACGGATAAAGTTGGCAGGGCAGTTATTGCGCGCTGTGGCGCAGAACGAGAGCATGGCAGCCTTGCTGACCGTCATAACCGATCAGCGCCAGCCCGCCGATCATCTCGACACCTACGTCGAACGTCTCCGCGCGCTGACACCGGCCGATGTCTGCGCCGTCATGCGGCGCAGGCTGCACCTGGCCGAAAAGGTACTGGTCAGTGTCGGCCCATCGGCCGACCAGCAGCCTCTGCCAGATCTCGACCAATAGCGCAGGTACTGTGGCGCTGTTTCATGGCACTCTAGGCAGGCACATCACGAGTCGCCCAGCATGCCCAGCCTCAGCGCCACCTTCCGTCCGGCCATCGGCCTGTCCAATCCCCACCTGCAAACGCTGTGGGGGCCACTGTGGCGCAAGCTGCCTGAACTACAGCGCAACCGCGAGCGGCTGTGGCTGGCCGACGGCGACTTCATCGACCTGGACTGGCACGGCCCGCACCAGCCCCATGCGCCACTGGTGCTCGTGCTGCATGGGTTGACCGGCTCGTCTCACTCGCCTTACGTGAAAGGCTTGCAGCAAGCGTTGCAAGGTCGCGGCTGGGCCAGCGTGGCGGTGAACTGGCGTGGTTGCTCAGGCGAGCCCAACCTGTTGCCGCGCAGCTACCATTCCGGCGCCAGCGAAGACCTGGCGGAAATCATCAGCCACCTGCGCGCCCAACGCCCGTTGGCACCGCTGTATGCGGTGGGTTACTCGCTGGGTGGCAACGTGCTGTTGAAATACCTGGGCGAGAGCGGCGTTGCCAGCCAACTGGAAGCCGCGGTTGCAGTGTCGGTGCCATTTCGCCTGGACCACTGCGCCGACCGTATCGGCCAGGGGTTCTCCAAGGTGTATCAGGCGCATTTCATGCGCGAGATGCGGGCCTATGTTCAGCTCAAGCAGCGGCACTTCCACGACCAGGGCCAGCATGAGCGACTGGCGGCACTGGAACGCCTGGGCCAACTGACCCACTTGCGCACATTCTGGGACTTCGACGGCAAAGTCACGGCACCGCTCAACGGCTTTCGCGACGCGCATGACTACTATCGCCGCTCATCGAGTCATTATTTCCTTGGCCAGAACCGCACGCCAACGCTGATCATCCATTCAAGCGACGACCCATTCGTGTCCGGCCATAGCCTGCCAACCGCCCGTGAACTGGCACCACAGAGCCGCTTCGAACTGCACAGCCGCGGTGGCCATGTGGGCTTTGTCGATGGCAGCCTGCGAAATCCGGGGTACTACCTGGAGCGGCGGATTCCGCAATGGTTGGTGGACGGCCAATAAAGCGTTGAGCGCTTACTCGCCGGTGGCTACACCATGCTTAGGATCATTGATCCACTCGCTCCACGACCCGGCGTACAGCTTGCCCAGCGGGTACCCCGCCAATGCCATCGCAAACAGGTTATGGCAAGCCGTTACCCCAGACCCGCAGTAAGACACCAACTGCTCCGGTGCCCGCCCAGCGAGCTTTTCGGCAAAGCGCTGCTTGAGCTGGTCCGCCGGCAAAAAGCGCCCATCAGCCCCCAGGTTGTCGGTAAACGCTGCGCACAGGGCCCCGGGAATATGCCCTGCCACCGGGTCGATCGGTTCCACCTCGCCGCGAAAACGCGGTAACGCACGCGCATCGATCAAGGTCAGGTCGGTACTGCCCAGGCGCTTGCCCAGGTGCTCGGCATCGATCAACAGTTTCGCGTCAGGTTCACCACTGAAGGTGCCTTCACGCTTGGGCGCAGGGTCCAGGCTCAGCGGCAGGTGCGCCGCATGCCAGGCCTTCAAGCCACCGTCGAGGATCGCCACACCACTGCGCTTGCCCAGCCAGGCCAGCAGCCACCACGCACGGGCAGCAAAAGCGCCAGGGCCGTCGTCGTACAGCACCACCTCGCTGTCATTGTCCAGCCCCCACTCACGCAGGCGCGCGACCAGCCGCTGCGCATCGGGCAAGGGGTGGCGCCCGGTACGCCCTTTGCTCACCGGCCCGCTGAGGTCGCGGTCCAGGTCGGCAAAATGCGCCCCGGCAATATGCCCCTGGGCATAGCTGCGTTGGCCATAGTCCACATCTTCGAGGGCAAAGCGGCAGTCGAGGATCACCAACTTGGGCGAGTCCAGACGCTCGGCCAACTGCTGCGGGGTGATCAATTGCGCAAGGGGCATGACAATCTCCTGATCGATGGCACTCGTGCCCTGGGCTAATGCTCCAGGGCCTGGTTGAACGGTACATGGAATTCCTGGCACAGCGCGTCCACGGCAGTGCGGGCGCTGTCAGTGACAAAGCCGAGTTCCAGCACCAGCACCTGATAAACGCCGCGCTTGAAGGCTTCTTCACCCAGGTGCGCGGAATGTTCACGCGTGGTGCTGAGAAAACGGACCCACGATGTCAGCACGATCCAGGCGTTGATGGTCAGCGATTCGATCTGCGCCGGCGCCATGGCCAGGATGCCCGCCTCGACGAAACCGCGGTAGATCGCCTGGCCCTGGCGCAGGCAACGCTCGGAAAAACGCCGATAACGGGCGGCCAGTTCGGCATCGCTGTCCAGCAGGTGCTCAAGGTCTCGGTGCAGGAAGCGGTAGTTCCACATCGCCGCCAGCAAGGCCTTGAGGTAGAAGCGCTTGTCCTCCACGGTGGCCGCGCGCCCTTGCGGCGGGCGCAGGAAGCTGTCCACCAGCGCTTCGTACTGGCTGAACAACAGGGCAATGATCGCCTGCTTGTTGGGGAAGTGGTAATACAGGTTGCCGGGCGAGATTTCCATGTGCGCGGCGATGTGGTTGGTACTGACGCTGCGTTCGCCCTGCAGGTTGAACAGCTCCAGGCTGTTCTGCACGATGCGCTCTCGGGTCTTCATGCGCGGGGCCATGCTCAGCTTCCAGTTCGCGGGCTTTCAATAAAGGGCCATCTTACGGCGATTCACCTCACGGGTGCACCGTTCTGTGCTGTGAAAATAGTCGCACCATGGTACGAATTAGAGTATAGGCTCTAGAGATTTCAAGCTCAGCCGGGAGACCGCCTTGACCTCGCCCATTGCCTTGCCTGCTGTGTATTCCGACACCACCCTCGACGCCACGTTCGCCGCCCAGCGCAAGGCCTTTGCCGGCAACCCCATGCCCCCTGCGGCGCAGCGGCGGCAGTGGCTGAAAAGCCTCTGCGAAGCGCTGCTTGTAGACCAACAGCAGTTGATCAAGGCGATCGATGCCGACTTCGGCGGGCGCAGTGCCGATGAGACCTTGCTGGCCGAGTTACTACCGTCGGTGCAAGGCATCCGCCACGCCGAACGCCACCTGCGGCGCTGGATGCGCCCGGCCAAGCGGGCTGTGGGCCTGGCGTTCCAACCGGCCAGCGCGCGGGTGCTCTACCAGCCCTTGGGCGTGGTTGGCATCATCGTGCCGTGGAACTACCCGTTGTTCCTCGCCATCGGCCCGCTGACCTGCGCCCTTGCCGCCGGCAACCGGGTCATGCTCAAGCTTAGCGAAGCGACCCCGGCCACTGGCCTGGCCCTTAAAGCACTGCTGCAACGGGTATTCCCCGAGGACCTGGTCAGCGTGGTCCTTGGCGAAGTCGAAGTGGGCCAGGCGTTCGCTCGCCTGCCCTTCGATCACCTGCTGTTCACCGGCGCCACCAGCATCGGCCGCCAGGTCATGCTGGCTGCCGCACAAAACTTGACGCCGGTGACCCTGGAACTGGGCGGCAAGTCTCCCGCCATCGTTTCGGCCAATGTACCGCTGGAGGTTGCCGCCGAGCGCATTGCCTTCGGCAAGACGCTCAACGCCGGCCAGACCTGCGTCGCCCCCGACTACGTGCTGGTGCCACGCGAGCGTCTGAACGATTTCGTCGATGCCTACCGCAACGTCGTAAGGCGCATGTACCCACGCATCGCCGACAACCCAGACTACAGCGCCATCATCAACCCACGGCAGCTCCAGCGCCTGGAGCATCTGCTGGATGATGCTCGCAGCAAGGGGGCGCAGGTGGTGGACCTGTACCCCGACGAACCGCGCCAAGGCCGACGCCTGCCGCCACACCTGCTGACCAAGGTGAACGACAGCATGCAGGTGATGCAGGATGAAATCTTCGGCCCGCTGCTGCCGCTGGTGCCTTATTCCACCCTCGATGACGCGCTCGCCTACATCAACCAGCGCCCGCGACCACTGGCGCTGTACTACTTCGGCTACGATCGCAGCGAACAGCAGCATGTCCTGCAGTACAGCCATTCCGGTGGTGTATGCCTGAACGACACCTTGTTGCACGTGGCGCAGGACGACCTGCCATTCGGCGGCATCGGCCCTTCAGGCATGGGCCATTACCACGGCCATGAAGGCTTCCTGACCTTCAGCAAAGCCAAGGCGGTACTGGCCAAACAACGCCTCAACGCCGCCCGGCTGATCTACCCGCCTTATGGCAAAGCCTTGCAGCGCCTGGTCTACAAGCTTTTCATCCGCTGAGGGCCAGCCTATGCAACGCCGCGACCTGCTGCGCTTGAGCCTTGGCGCCAGCGCCTTTCTGGCAAGCGCCAGCCTGATTGGCTGTAGCGCGCAAACAGCCGCGACCGGCTATCAAGCCCTGCGCGACGATGACCTGCCACTGCTGCGTGCGCTGATCCCTGTGGTACTGGCCGGTGCGCAAGCCACCGAGACGCTGGTGTTGCGTAGCCTCGACCACAAGCTGGCGGCGCTGTCGCCGGAAATGCTCAAGCTGACCCGGCAATTGTTCGACGTACTCAGCCTGCCGCTGACTCGCGGCCCGCTGACCGGTATCTGGGGCAGTTGGGGGCAAGCTGACCCCCGGCAGGTCACAGGCTTCCTGCAGCGCTGGCAGGACAGCTCGCTGAACCTGCTGCGCATGGGGCACGCCTCGTTGCTGCAACTGCTGCAGATGGCCTGGTACGAACGCCCCGAATCCTGGGCCGCCTGCGGTTACCCAGGGCCACCGAAAATCTGAAAACAACAAGAGCATCGCCAATGCCTGTACCCGACCCGTTTCGCCAAGGCCTCGAACGCGGCTGGATCACCCACGACGCCTCACGCCTGGAGCACGACCTGAGCCTGGAGGCCGACATTGCCGTGATCGGCAGTGGCGCCGGTGGTGCCACCAGCGCGCAGATGCTCAGTGCTGCCGGTTTCAAGGTACTGCTGATCGAAGAAGGCCCGCTGAAGACCAGCAGCGATTTCCACCTGCTGGAGAGCGAAGCCTACGCCAGCCTGTACCAGGAAGGCCTGGGGCGCATGAGCAAGGATGGCGCCATTACCATCCTGCAGGGCCGCGCCGTGGGCGGTACCACACTGGTGAACTGGACCTCGAGCTTTCGTACCCCGCCGCAAACCCTGACGCATTGGGCTTCGGCCCACGGCGTGAGCGGCTTGGGCGAGGAGGACCTGCGCCCCTGGTTCGAGCGCATGGAGCAGGAGCTGGGCATAACGCCCTGGGCTTTGCCGCCAAATGCCAATAATGACGTACTGCGCCGTGGCTGCGAACAGCTCGGCTACCGCTGGGCGGTGATCCCACGCAATGTGCGCGGTTGCTGGAACCTGGGCTACTGCGGCATGGGCTGCCCGGTAAACGCCAAGCAGTCGATGCTGGTAACCCGTATTCCTGCCACCCTCGAGCAAGGCGGTGAGCTGCTGTACCTGGCCCGGGCCGAGCGTTTCACGCACAACGGAGCGCGCATCCAGAGCCTGACCTGCCAGGCCCTGGACGCCCAAGGCATACAGCCCACCGGCAAGCAGGTCAGCGTGCGGGCACGCCATTACCTGCTCGCCGGGGGTGGCATCAACAGCCCGGCCCTGCTGCTGCGCTCTGCCGCGCCCGACCCGCATGGCCGCCTGGGCAAGCGCACCTTCCTGCACCTGGTCAACTTCAGCGCGGCACGCTTCAGCGAGCGTATCGACCCCTACTATGGCGCCCCGCAGTCGATCTACAGCGACCACTTCCAGTGGCAAGGCGGTGCGGACGGCCCGGTTGGCTACAAGCTGGAAGTACCGCCGCTGCACCCGGCCCTGGCCAGCACCCTGCTGGGCGGGTACGGCCACGAGAATGCCCAGCGCATGGCCGAGCTGCCGCATACCCATGTGATGCTGGCGCTGCTGCGCGACGGCTTTCACCCCGAAAGCCAAGGTGGGGCGGTGGAACTGCGCGGGGACGGCTCGCCCGTGCTCGATTACCCGGTCACCGACTACCTGCGTGACGGCTTGCGCCGGGCCTACCGCAGCATGGCTCAAGTCCAGTTCGCCGCTGGCGCCATCCAGGTAACCCCCGTGCACAGCGACGCCAGCGCCGCATCCAACCTGGAACAGGCCCTGGCCATGATCGATACGCTGCGCCTGGAGCCCTTCCGCACGCGCCTGGGCAGCGCCCACGTGATGGGAGGCTGTGCCCTCGGCGGCGACCCGCGCCAGGCGGTGTGCGACAGCCTGGGCCGTCATCACCAGCTGGAAAACCTGTCGATTCACGACGGCTCGCTGTTCCCCACCAGCATCGGTGCCAACCCACAGCTGTCGGTGTATGCCATCAGCGCCAAGCTCAGCGAAGCGCTGGTCGCCCGCCTGGCACACAGCGCATGACAACGAATACGCCCGCTGTCTATAGTGCCATCAGCCGGCCGCATGACTTGGCCGAGGCGCCGTCGCTGCGCTACCATCCGACTCCCCAACGCACTCCAGCCAGGATGACGCGATGAACCGAGTGTTGTACCCGGGTACTTTCGACCCCATTACCAAAGGCCATGGCGACCTGGTCGAGCGCGCCTCGCGCTTGTTCGACCACGTCATCATCGCGGTGGCGGCCAGCCCCAAGAAAAACCCGCTGTTCCCGCTGGAACAACGGGTGGCGCTCGCCCGTGAGGTCACCAAGCACCTGCCCAATGTCGAAGTCATCGGCTTTTCTTCCCTGTTGGCGCATTTCGCCAAGGAACAGGGCGCCAACGTCTTCCTGCGTGGCCTGCGTGCGGTGTCCGACTTCGAGTACGAGTTCCAGTTGGCGAACATGAACCGGCAACTGGCCCCCGATGTGGAGAGCCTGTTCCTGACGCCATCGGAACGTTATTCGTTCATCTCCTCGACCCTGGTCCGGGAAATTGCGGCGCTGGGCGGTGATATCACCAAGTTCGTCCACCCGGTGGTGGCCGACGCGCTGACTGAACGCTTCAAGAAGTAAGCCTGACGCCTGATTGTCGCGCCCGCGTGCACTGCGGGCGCGAATGCGGCACAATTGTGCCCATTGCGTTGAACATGCCCGGGCGAAGCGCCCCGGCCGGAGTCCCCATGTCCCTGATCATCACCGACGATTGCATCAACTGCGACGTCTGCGAACCCGAGTGCCCGAACGAGGCTATCTCCCAAGGCGAAGAGATCTACGTGATCGACCCTAACCTGTGCACCCAGTGCGTGGGCCACTACGACGAGCCGCAGTGCCAGCAGGTGTGCCCGGTCGACTGCATCCCACTGGATGAAGCGCACCCGGAAACCGAAGAACAGCTGATGGCCAAGTATCGCCGCATTACCGGCAAAGCCTGAGCCCCCTCAAGCCTGCCGGGTCCCTGTAGGAGCGGCCTTGTGTCGCGATGGGCCGCGCAGCGGCCCCGGCAATTTCTGCAGCAGAGCTGAAATTTTTGGGGGCGCTTCGCACCCCATCGCGACACAAGGCCGCTCCTACATGTAAGGCTTAGCGCTGGCAGCGCGGGCAGTACACGCTCGCCCGTTGCCCCAGCTTCACCTCGCGCAGCGCCGTGCCGCACACCTTGCACGGCTGCCCGCCCCGCCCGTAGACGAACAATTCCTGCTGGAAGTACCCCGGCTGCCCATCGCCACCGATAAAGTCGCGCAGGGTAGTACCGCCCTGCTCGATTGCCGCCGCCAGCACCCGCTTGATCTCGATCGCCAGCTTCAAATAGCGCGCGCGGGAAATCCCGCCCGCCTCCCGACGTGGGTCGATACCCGCAGCGAACAGTGCCTCGGTGGCGTAGATGTTGCCCACCCCCACCACCACCGCGTTGTCCATGATGAACGGTTTGACCGCCATCGATCGCCCGCGGGACAGCTGGAACAGGCGCTCACCGTCGAACAGGTCGGTCAGCGGCTCCGGCCCCAGGCGCAGCAGCAGTTCGTGGTTGAGCGGGTCCAGGCTCCACAACATGGCACCAAAGCGGCGCGGGTCGGTGTAGCGCAGCATCAGCCCCGACTCCAGCTCGATGTCGACGTGCTCATGCTTGGCCGCCGGCAAGCCCAACTCGACCAGACGCAGGTTGCCCGACATGCCCAGGTGGCTGATCAGCGTACCGACCTCGGCATTGATCAACAGGTACTTGGCGCGTCGTTCGACGCTGACGATACGCTGCCCTGACAGGCGCACATCGAGGTCTTCCGGAATCGGCCAGCGCAGGCGCCGGTCACGCACCACCACACGGCTGACGCGTTGGCCTTCCAGGTGCGGTGCGATACCGCGCCGGGTGGTTTCTACTTCTGGCAATTCCGGCATGTGTCAGTGCCCGCCCAGCTCGCGAATGTTCTGCTTGAGGTTTTCGAAATCGTATTCCGACAAGCCAATGTAATCGAGCACCAGTGGGCCGACCACATTCCATTCGTGGTCCACCGCCTGGTTGCCCAGTACCCGGTAGGACGCGCAAATGTGCTCGGCCATCTTCAGTACCGCCAGCAGGTTCTTCAGCTGGCTCTGGGTATTGCGCGAGGTGTCGTCGCGGAACACAGCCAGGGCGTTGTGGTGGTTGGCGATGGCCCCGCTGAGGTGCTCGGGCAAACGCCAGGACTTGGCGGTGAAATAGCCAACCACCGAATGGTTGGTGTTGAACGTGCGGTTTTCGGTGTCGACCACGCGCGTTGCTTCGTCGGCCTTGGCGTATGCCTCTTCCAGCACATCCATGTAATTGGGAAAGCGCTTGAGCATCAGCGGCACGCCACAATCATGGAACAAACCAAGGGTGTAGGCCTCGTCCGCTGCCTGGATACCGGTTCGCTTGGCCAGCGTCAGGCAGGTCATCGCCACATCCTGGGCGGTGTCCCAGAAGCGGTTGAGGGTAACGATGGTTTCGTCGCACATCTCGCCCTTGATCGACTGGGCGTTGATCAGGTTGATGATCGAACGGCTCCCTAGCAGGTTCACCGCGCGCTGGATCGAGCCAATCTTGTTGGACAGGCCGAAATGCGGGGAGTTGACCAGTTTGAGCAAGGCGCCAGAGAGGCCCGGGTCCTGGGAAATCAGCTTGGCGATGGTTTCCAGGTCCGGGTCAGGCATGTACTGCTCGAACTGCAGGTCGACCATGATCTGCGGTTGCGGCGGGATGGTGATGCCTTGCAAGGCTTGCTGGATCTGTTCGGCGCTGAGTTCTTGGGACATACGTGCACACTCGTTTAGGACGGGGGATTCTAACCCGGCAGGCGCAGCCTTGCCGCCCTTTGTCGAGGCCTGCACCGATCGAAAGGCCAACAGGTTATACTCCCGCTCTTTTTTCCCGGAGCGACGTCATGTCCCTGCCCAGCCTTCGCCTCAAAGCCAATGCCGACCGCCGCCTGCGCGCCGGCCACCTGTGGGTCTACAGCAACGAAGTCGATGTCAGCGCGACCCCACTGCAAGGCTTTCAGGCCGGTCAGCAGGCCATTCTCGAGGCCGCCAACGGCAAGCCGCTGGGCATCGTCGCGCTGAGCCCGAACAACCTGATCTGCGCCCGCCTGCTGTCGCGCGACATCAAGCTGCCGCTGGACAAGTCGCTGCTGGTCCACCGCCTGAACGTTGCCCTGTCGCTGCGCGAGCGCCTGTTCGACCAGCCGTGCTACCGCCTGGTCTATGGCGACTCCGACCTGCTGCCGGGCCTGGTGGTCGACCGCTTCTTCGATATCCTGGTGGTGCAATTGGCCTCGGCTACCATGGAAGCGCACAAGGACGACGTGATCGCCGCCCTGGTGCAGGTGCTCAAGCCCAGCGGCATCCTGTTCAAGAACGACTCCGCCGCGCGTGATGCCGAAGGCCTGCAGCGCTACGTCGAGACCGTCTACGGCGAAGTACCGGACTGGGTGCCGCTGGAAGAGAACGGCGTCAAGTTCGAAGCCCCGGTGCGCGAAGGCCAGAAAACCGGCTGGTTCTACGACCACCGCATGAACCGTGCGCGCCTGGCTCCGTACGTGAAAGGCAAGCGTGTACTCGACCTGTTCAGCTACATCGGTGGCTGGGGCGTGCAGGCCGGCGCCTTCGGCGCCAGCGAAGTGTTCTGCGTCGATGCTTCGGGGTTTGCCCTGGATGGCGTGGAGCGTAACGCCGCACTCAACGGCATCAGCGAGAAGCTGACCTGCATCGAAGGCGACGTGTTCGAAGCCCTGCGCGAGCTCAAGGCTGCCGAAGAACGCTTCGACGTGATCATTGCCGACCCACCCGCCTTCATCAAGCGCAAGAAGGACCTGAAAAACGGCGAAGCGGCCTACCGTCGCCTGAATGAACAGGCCATGCGCATGCTGAACAAGGACGGCATCCTCGTCAGCGCCTCGTGCTCGATGCACTTGCCCGAGGACGATCTGAACAACATCCTGCTGACCAGCGCCCGCCACCTGGACCGCAACCTGCAACTGCTCGAACGCGGCGGCCAGGGCCCGGACCACCCGGTGCACCCGGCCATCGCCGAAACCCGCTACATCAAGAGCATCACCTGCCGGTTGCTGCCCAACAGCTGATATCTGCTAAAAAGGGCCGCCCAGCGGCCCTTTCCTGCCGCAATCCCCCCGCCAACCATCCACATGCGCATTCCCTCGCCGCGCCAGCGGTGTAGAATCGGCCTATTCATCGCCAGTCATCCCCGGCGGGTTTATGAGCTCTGGCCAAGCACGCGGCGATCCCGCGCGGTCTTCGGCCCCATCCGTGCCAGTGGCAACCGGCCTGCGGCGCAAAGGACAAGAGAAGCTCACTCCCCTATTTGTGACCTGATTAAGCCGCCAGGAGTGTTTCATGCCTGATTATCGTTCCAAGACTTCCACCCAAGGCCGCAACATGGCCGGCGCCCGTGCCCTGTGGCGCGCCACCGGGATGAAGGACGAAGACTTCAAGAAACCGATCATCGCCATCGCCAACTCGTTCACCCAGTTCGTCCCGGGCCACGTGCACCTGAAGGACCTGGGCCAGCTGGTTGCCCGCGAAATCGAACGCGCCGGTGGCGTGGCCAAGGAATTCAACACCATCGCGGTCGATGACGGCATCGCCATGGGCCACGACGGCATGCTGTACTCGCTGCCAAGCCGCGAGATCATTGCCGACGCCGTGGAATACATGGTCAACGCCCACTGCGCCGACGCCATCGTCTGTATCTCCAACTGCGACAAGATCACCCCTGGCATGCTGATGGCCGCCCTGCGCCTGAACATCCCGGTGATCTTCGTGTCCGGTGGCCCGATGGAAGCCGGCAAGACCAAGCTGGCCAGCCACGGCCTGGACCTGGTCGATGCCATGGTGATCGCTGCCGACTCCTCGGCTTCCGATGAAAAAGTCGCCGAATACGAGCGCAGCGCCTGCCCGACCTGCGGTTCGTGCTCCGGCATGTTCACCGCCAACTCGATGAACTGCCTGACCGAAGCCCTGGGCCTGGCCCTGCCGGGCAACGGCTCGACCCTGGCCACCCACGCCGACCGCGAGCAGCTGTTCCTCACCGCCGGCCGCACCATCGTCGAGCTGTGCAAACGCTACTACGGCGAGAACGACGAGTCGGTACTGCCACGCAGCATCGCCAACTTCAAGGCGTTCGAAAACGCCATGATGCTCGACATCGCCATGGGCGGTTCGACCAACACCATCCTGCACCTGCTGGCCGCAGCCCAGGAAGGCGAAGTCGAATTCGATCTGCGTGACATCGATCGCCTGTCGCGCAAAGTGCCGCAGCTGTGCAAAGTGGCGCCGAACATCCAGAAGTACCACATGGAAGACGTGCACCGCGCCGGCGGCATCTTCAGCATCCTCGGTTCGCTGGCCCGTGGCGGCCTGCTGCACACCGACCTGCCGACCGTGCACAGCCGCAGCATGGAAGAAGCCATCGCCAAATGGGACATCACCCAGACCGATGACGAAGCCGTGCACACCTTCTTCAAGGCCGGCCCTGCCGGTATCCCGACGCAGACCGCGTTCAGCCAGTCGACCCGTTGGGAAACCCTCGACGACGACCGTGAAAACGGCTGCATCCGCAGCTTCGAGCACGCCTACTCGCAAGAGGGCGGCCTGGCCGTGCTGTACGGCAACATCGCCCTGGATGGCTGCGTGGTGAAAACCGCTGGCGTGGACGAATCGATCCACGTATTCGAAGGCAATGCCAAGATCTTCGAGAGCCAGGACAGCGCGGTGCGCGGCATCCTCGCCGACGAGGTGAAGGCGGGCGACATCGTGATCATCCGCTACGAAGGCCCAAAAGGCGGCCCGGGCATGCAGGAAATGCTGTACCCGACCTCGTACCTGAAGTCCAAAGGCCTGGGCAAGGCTTGCGCCCTGCTCACCGACGGCCGCTTCTCGGGCGGCACCTCGGGCCTGTCGATCGGCCACGCCTCGCCGGAAGCCGCTGCTGGCGGCGCCATCGGCCTGGTGCGCGACGGCGACAAGGTGTTGATCGACATCCCCAACCGTTCGATCAACCTGCTGGTCAGCGATGAAGAACTGGCCGAGCGCCGCGTCGAACAGGACAAGAAGGGCTGGAAGCCTGCGGAAGTACGCCCACGCAAGGTGACCACCGCGCTGAAGGCCTATGCCCTGCTGGCGACCAGTGCCGACAAGGGTGCTGTGCGTAACAAGGCGATGCTGGAAGGGCTCTGAAGCTCTGGCTGCATAAAAACCGGCGCCTTGAGCGCCGGTTCTTTTTATTGCTCATTGACGGTCAATGAAGCGAGGTGACGGGGTCCGTTTGAAACATTGACAGCTTTTGGAGAGCGATTCCAAGTGACTCGTCATCGAACAATTTGCTTTTTCGAGCAGCGGCACCTGCCCCTCCAGACCAACTTTTCAGATGTTCGCGAATTGCGCGAATCGTCGGCTCAACACCCTCTTCATGTAATAGCCAATCAACGGTGGCCAGTAGCTCCATACCAAACGGAGACTCGAAACCATCAATCAATTCGGCAGTGAACTCCAACGCCGGCAAATAGGCCTTGGCTTCACTGTTCAAATACGCCTGTACAAATGACTTGCGCCCCTCATCAAACCAGATCACGTCCAGAGGGCCTGCATCGCTGATCCGCTTTCCGCAGTGCAAATAGCTGCCATCCAGATTATCTAGCAGATGTTCAAGCCGGTTGGCGTAAGGACCATACTTATGAGCGACAAACTTCAACTCCAATGGGTTGGAACCTGGCGTGAACCGCTCGATTGATCGCTCCAGAAACCAGGCAAGCTTCTGGACTTCGAGCAAGCTGCACTCCATTCCCAGCACCCAGTAGCGGCGCACCAGCTCTGCGATCAAGGCTCGAGCCGGGGTTAAATTCTCAACACCACTGCGCTTGGAAACGTTCTGATAATTTGCCGTAGGCTCGAAAACGAGAATATCCGCATCCAGATCACCTAGAACACTCTCAATCTGTTCTCGTACAGCAGCCCAAGGCAACCCTCCGTTGCCAGCGCCAAGTGGCGGGACTGCAATCGATGCTACTTGGTTCTCGAGGATGAAGTTCCGCAAATCATGGAGACCATCGACGATCCAGCCAATTTGCGAAGGTGAGCGCCAATGCCGCTTGGTGGGAAAATTCACAATCCAGCGCGGACCATCCAGCTCACGCACCTCAGTAACAAACATCTTCCCGGTAACGACTTCTTTCGCTTTGCAGGCAGCAGCATACAGGCGATAGTTTTCGGCAAAACGCTCCTTGAACATCAGCGCAATGCCTTTCCCCATCACCCCTACTGTGTTGACTGTATTAACCAGCGCTTCGGCTTTTGCCTCCAGCAGGTTACCTTGCATAAAGCGAATCATCAGAAGTACCACCCAGGGCGAGCATATACGGCAAGATTCAGCTGACGTTGCTGAACCTCCTTGTCGATACGACGCTTCAAAGCTTCGTTGTAGCAGACTATTCCCAGAAGGCCAGCGACCGGGACATGTCCATGGATAAGGGCCTCAGCCTGATAGCGCTCGATTTTTCGGGGGTCATCAGGGTCACGCTTGAAGTCCCTGCGCTGCAAAACCTCCCAATCTATTTTGTCGAGCTGCGTAAGGTCGCTGTAGTAACCGGCCCAATGCGGGTAGGCATGTGCGTCCGTGAAGATAAACCGCAGACCCAGCGACTGCGCATGGTACAGGCTGGAGACAAGAATCACGATCTCTTCATTCCGCCGCTGAGAAACGCCCCACCCCGAATGGATGTTCTTCATCATCACGGAGAATGGGGTGAAGTAAAACGGCACATAATCTGCCAGCGTCCCATTGGGCTCTATGGGCACGTGGCGTTGCGCTCGCTTGCTGATCAGTGTTTGCACAAAGGATCACGATACTCTCGTCGCTCCATCATGTCCCAGTCAATCGCTCCAATCCCTGCGTCATAGTCCAGTAACTCAGGAGCACCACCGGCCAATGGATGCTTTGGTATCACCCGCCAGTTGGACTGCCGAGCGTGGCTTCGGGCCACGGCAATCAACACAAAACGCTCGCCCGGTCGGTCCTGATGCACTCTGCCATCGAAGGGGTTTTTCGCAAACCAGTGAAATGGCACAAACTGTTCCAGGGCCTCTCCCCGCCGGCCTTCGATAATTTCAGGATCAGCGATATCGGTGAAACCCGCATCCAGATGGGCTCTTGGAAGCAAGCCCCTTCGTACGATGGAAGGGACATTGTCGATACTTGTTAGGTGGTAGATGAACTGCTGATCTCGAATAGCCACTGGCAACCTCTGGCAAAAATGATATCCATATGCCATCAAACATAGTCATTGGATCCACATCTGCCAGGGCGCAGCCGGCTCAAATAAACCTAACCCTTACTGAATTTGCTCCGGCGTCACGATCACCCAGTTCTTGTCCGCCGTCACCGGCAACCCTTCCTTGGCCTGCGCCGCCGCATTCTTCGCAATCATCCCGTTCAGTTGGTCCATGTACTTGGCCTTGCGGTTTATCCACAAGTGGATGCCACCTTTGCCCACATCCACCCCGTGAAACTGCATGTAGCCATCGCTGGTCGGCGTGTCGCCGCCCACCAGCACCGGTTTCTTCCATTCATCGATATAGGTCAGGATCGCCGCCTGCTTGCCCGCCATCCAGGTGGCCGGGGTCCACAGGTAGGGCGTCAGCTCCAGGCCCTCGTTAGCCTTGGCATCGTAGTGCCCGGCGCCGATCTGCTTGCGCGCGGTGGTCAGTTGGCCGCTGGCGCGGTCCTTGAGCAGCAGGCTGACGCCAATCACGTTCTGCGGTTTCACGTTGTAACCGTACTTGGGGTCCGAGGCGACCATGCGCACCAGCTCTTCGGAGGCCGCCGAAATCACGTACACCTCGATGCCGTTCTCCATCAACTTGTTGTACAGCTCGGCCTGGCCCTTGAACACCTTGGGCGGCTGCACCTCGATGGCCTTGACCTGGTCGCCTTCGTAATACGTGCTGGGGATTGGCTTGCTGGAGGCCATCAGCTCATCCACCTGCACCTTCAATTCCTTCAGGGTAAAACCGGAGAACACCTGGGCCACCCACGGGTAGCAGACCATGTCGTCGACTTCACACAGGCGGTAGTAGTAGCTGAACAGGCTTTCCTTGTGCTCGGCGGTGTCCTTGAATGGCATCAGCTTCAACGACGGGTCGAGCTTCTCGCGGCTCAGCAGGCCCTTGTTTTCCATGAACGGCAGCAAGGCTTCTTCCAGGTCATAGCGGTAACTGGTGTTGTCCATGTCGAACACCGCGTAGTTACCCTTGTTGGCATTGGCGGCGATCATGCTGTCGAGCTGCTTGGCGGCCTCGGCAGGCCAGTGCTTGAGCTCGGTGGCGAAGGTTTCGATACTGAACAGCAGGGACAGGCCGAGGGCCACGGCTTTCGGGGCGCGCTTCATGTACGAATCTCCTGAAATGACCCAGAAACGCTAGTGCAACAATCCCTAACGACAACCCTCGATAACGACCTCCAGACAGCTGCAAACGCCGTGTTCATTGCAATCCGCGACACGCCGTTATTCCATAAACGACTATGCACATTCCATTTGGGTATAAATTCGTTTGTTTTCAGGCTGTTAGCATTTCCGTTCGCAATCGCTCACAAGAGGCGATGCTTCCTTTGCTTTTTATGCTGGAGCTTCAATGAACCTGCCGCTGTCTCTTAACCTGCTGGCGTTCCTGGCCCTGTTGCTGGGCCTGGCACAAACCCGCCGCACCGACTGGAGCCTGGCCAAGAAAGTATTGCTGGGCCTGGTGCTGGGCGTAGTCTTCGGCCTCGTGTTGCACACGATCTATGGCGCGGGCCATCCCGTGCTCAAGGCCACCATCGCCTGGCTTGACCTGGTCGGCAACGGCTACGTCGGCCTGCTGCAGATGATCGTCATGCCGCTGATCTTCGCCTCGATCCTAAGCGCCGTGGCACGCCTGCACAATGCTTCTTCGCTGGGCCGCATCAGCGTGCTGAGCATCGGCACCCTGCTGCTGACCACCGCCATTGCCGCGCTGATCGGCATCGTGCTGACCAACCTGTTCGGCCTCAGCGCCGAGGGCCTGGTGGCCGGTGCCCAGGAAAGCGCACGCATGCAAGTTATCCACAGCGACTATGCCGGCAAGGTCGCCGACCTCAACATCCCGCAACTGCTGCTGTCGTTCATCCCCAGCAACCCGGTGGGTGACCTGGCGCGTGCAAAGCCGACTTCGATCATCAGCGTGGTGATCTTCGCCGTGTTCATCGGCTTGGCGGCGCTACAACTGATCAAGGACGATGCCGAGAAGGGCGAACGCGCGCTGTCGGCCATCGATACCCTGCAGGCCTGGGTGATGCGCCTGGTGCGGGTGGTGATGAAGCTGACCCCGTATGGCGTGCTGGCGTTGATGACCAAGGTGGTGGCCAGCTCCAACATGGAAGACATCCTCAAGCTGGGCAGCTTCGTGGTGGTGTCGTACCTAGGCCTGGCGCTGATGTTCGTGGTACACGGCATCATCCTCGCCGCCACTGGCGTGAGCCCACTGCGCTTCTTCCGCAAGGTGTGGCCAGTACTGACCTTCGCCTTTACCAGCCGCTCCAGCGCCGCCAGCATTCCGCTGAACATCGAAGCGCAAACCCGCCGCCTGGGTGTGCCGCAGTCGATCGCCAGCTTCAGCGCATCGTTCGGCACCACCATTGGCCAGAACGGCTGCGCCGGCCTCTATCCCGCCATGCTGGCGGTGATGGTGGCGCCAGCGGTGGGCATCGATACCTTCGACCCGCTGTGGATCGCCACCTTGGTGGCCATTGTCACGTTGAGTTCGGCAGGGGTTGCCGGCGTGGGCGGCGGTGCCACCTTCGCCGCGCTGATCGTGCTGCCGGCCATGGGCTTGCCGGTGGAACTGGTGGCATTGCTGATTTCGGTGGAGCCGCTGATCGACATGGGGCGTACGGCGTTGAACGTGAATGGTTCGATGACGGCCGGCGTGGTGACCAGCCAGCTGTTGAAAGAGACCGACAAGGATGTGCTGGCGGGCGATGAGCATGCCGAACTGAGCCATACCTGACAGTTTGCCGGGGGCGCAACGCGCCCCCGGCAATTTCAAACCTTGTCCCAAACCTCGAAGTGATAAACCGGCTTGCCTTCCTCAGCCTGTGCCTCGCTCGACACCCGCTTCCACTGCCCCTGATCGAACTCCGGGAACCAGGCATCCCCTTCCGGCGCCATTTCCACCCGCGTCAGGTACATGCGGCTGACCAGCCCTTTCTCCAGCGCCTGGCCATACAACTGCGCCCCGCCAATCAGCATCAGTTCCTCAACGCCCTGCTCGCGCGCCCACTGTTCGGCCCGCACCAGCGCTTCTTCAAGCGAGGCGAACACCTCGGCACCCACCAGTTCAAGCCCAGCCTGGCGGCTGACCACGATATTCAACCGCCCAGGCAGCGGCCGGCCCAGCGAATCCCAGGTCTTGCGCCCCATGATGATCGGCTTGCCCAGGGTGGTGGCCTTGAAGTACCTGAAGTCCCCCGGCAAATGCCAGGGCATGGAGTTGTCGATGCCGATCACGCGGTTCTCGGCGTAAGCCGCGATCAGGCTGAGGGGGAGTGATGTATTCATGCCAGCGAGGATAGCACCGGGCGTGTGGGTTATGCTTCTGCCTTGACCTGTGCAATGGAAGACCTTGTGACTGCACCCACGCCACTGGACAAGCGCTGGCTCACCGAAGCGGTACGCCTGCGCGAGGAACACGCCGGCCTGCTGGATGACCAGGAAGCCAACCGCCATGTTCGCCAGCTCGGCGGCGACCTGGCGACGCGCATCGAAAATCGGGCGCTGTTTCTGGCCGAACGCGACGGCATGAGCGCCGCCCTGCGCCACTGGAAGCAAGGCGCGCGCCTGGCGCTGCTGGCCTTGCTGCTGATGGCCGTGCTCAGCGGTGCCGGCCTGGCATTGGCCGCCCTGGGCGACGGGCAGCGACCGGTTAACGTATTCTGGGCCTTGGGCAGCCTGCTTGGGCTGAACCTGTTGATGTTGCTGGGCTGGGCCATCGGTTTTGCCCTGAGCGGCGAACATGGCGCGGGGCTGGGCCGCTTGTGGCTGTGGTTGAGCGAACGCTTCGCCCGCGATGCCAAGGCCGCGCACCTGGCGCCGGCGTTGCTGGTGCTGCTGCAGCGCCAGCGCCTCAACCGCTGGCTGCTCGGCCTGTTGGTGCATGGCCTATGGCTGCTGGCGATGCTCACCGCCCTGGGCATGCTGCTGGCCTTGCTGGCCACCCGGCGCTACGGCTTTGTCTGGGAAACCACCCTGCTTGCCGCCGACCCGTTCATTCACCTGACCCAGGCGCTGGGCGCCCTGCCCTCGTTGCTGGGCTTCGCCGTGCCCGATGAGGCCATGATTCGCGCCAGCGGCGACAGCCAGCCTGCCCTGGAGCTGGCACGCCAGGCTTGGGCCAGTTGGCTGCTCGGCGTGGTGTTGGTGTATGGCCTGCTGCCGCGCCTGCTGCTGGCCGGGTTGTGCCTGTGGCGCTGGCGCCAGGGCCGCGAACGCCTGGCGCTGGACCTGAGCCTGCCCGGCTATGCGCAGTTGCGTGAAGCACTGATGCCGCGTAGCGAGCGAATCGGCGTACAGGACGCCGCCCCCGAAGCCTTGCCGCAATTTGCCGCAGGCCAGTTGGAAAGCGGTAGCAGCGGTGCCCTGCTGGTCGGCCTGGAGCTGGACGACCAGCGCCCCTGGCCACCCGCCCTGCCGAAAAACGTGATCGATGCCGGCGTGCTCGACAGCCGTGAATCGCGCAACCGCCTGCTCGAGCAACTCAGCCGCTTCCCCCCGGCACGCCTCGCCATTGCCTGCGACCCACGCCGCTCACCCGACCGCGGCAGCCTGGCGTTGCTTGCAGAACTGGCGCGCAATGCCGGCGCAACGCGCATCTGGCTGCTCCAGGCCGCCCCCGGCCAGGCCCTGGATGCTCAGCGCCTGGGCGACTGGCACGAAGCCCTCGACCGCCTTGGCCTGGCACACGCCGACACCTCGCCTTTGACCTGGCTGGAGCATGGCCATGACTAAGCCACTTAAACTGGCCGTGGTCGGCCACACCAACGTCGGCAAGACTTCGTTGCTGCGCACCCTGACCCGCGACGTGGGCTTTGGTGAGGTATCCCATCGCCCCAGCACCACTCGCCATGTCGAGGGTGCGCGGCTGTCGGTGGACGGCGAACCCTTGCTGGAGCTGTACGACACCCCAGGCCTGGAAGATGCCATCGCCCTGCTCGACTACCTCGAACGCTTGGAGCGCCCCGGCGAGCGTCTGGACGGCCCGGCCCGCCTGGAGCGTTTTCTGCAGGGCAGCGAAGCGCGCCAGCGTTTCGAGCAAGAAGCCAAAGTGCTGCGTCAACTGCAGGCCAGCAATGCCGGCCTGTATGTGATCGATGCGCGCGAGCCGGTGCTGGCCAAATACCGCGACGAACTGGAAGTACTCGCCAGCTGCGGCAAGCCGTTGCTGCCGGTGCTCAACTTCGTCGCCAGCCACCAGCACCGCGAGCCGCAATGGCGTGAAGCCCTTGCCCGGCTTGGCCTTCACGCGTTGGTGCGGTTCGACAGCGTGGCCCCGCCCGAGGATGGCGAGCGCCGTTTGTACGAGAGCCTTGCCCTACTGCTGGAGGACGCCCGCCCAGCCCTGCAGCGGCTGATCGACGACCAGCAAGCGCAACGCCTGGCCCGCCGGCACAGTGGCAAGCGGCTGATTGCCGAACTGCTGCTGGACTGCGCCGCCTGCCGGCGCAGCGTCGAAGCCGAACCGGCGGCCGAAGCCCGGGCGATGGAAGCCCTGCGTCAAGACATACGCCAACGTGAGCAACGTTGCGTTGAAGCCTTGCTCAAGCTGTACGCATTCCGCCGCGAGGATGCCCATGCCAGCGACCTGCCGTTGCTCGATGGCCGCTGGGGCGATGACCTGTTCAACCCCGAAACCCTGAAGTTGCTGGGCGTGCGCCTGGGCAGCGGTGTGGCAGCGGGTGCGGCAGCGGGCGCTGGGGTGGATCTACTGGTCGGCGGCCTTACCTTGGGTGCGGCGGCGTTGGCTGGGGCGATTGCCGGCGGCGCGCTGCAGACGGCGCGCAACTATGGTTCACGGTTGATGGGCAAGCTCAAGGGCAAGCGCGAGCTGACCGTGGACGATACCGTGTTGCGCTTGCTGGCTTTGCGTCAGCAGCAGTTGATGATGGCGCTGGAGAGCCGCGGGCATGCGGCACAGGACAGTATTCGTCTGGGTGAGGTGGATGAGAAAGCCTGGCGCGAGGGCAAGTTGCCGGAGGCACTGGTGAAAGCACGAGCGCACCCCCAGTGGTCCACGCTCAATCCTGGGGCGAAGTTGAACCAGGCTGAACGGCAAGAACAGCTTGAGGCGCTGGTTACTCAGATCTGAGTAACCGTGCCCATCTTTCAAAGAAGTGCCAGCGCCTTCTGCTTCAATCCCTCCAGATCAACCACTGGCATTCCAATTTCCTTGGCCATTTCATCCCATTCCCGCATCCGCAGGCTGACCTCGAACAGCGGATCCCGCTCGAACGCATCCGCCTCGGCCTCGCTCATCATGCCGCCCTGATACTCCAGGGTCCGCCTGCTCGCTTCACTCAACCGTTGGTAATACCCCGCTTGCCGCAAAGTCAGGTAACGCTTGGCCTCCACGTGATACTGCACCAGCCGCGCCATGCGCTCGCCAAAACCACAACGGCGCAAATATTCGGCGCCGATGCGTTCATGGCTGACCACGCCGTAACCGCCCATGCTGGCGTCACCACCACACAGATGGCCGATGTCGTGGAAGAACGCCGCCAGCACCACTTCATCGTCGAAGCCTTCGGCCATGGCCAGTTGCGCGGCTTGGGACATGTGCTCGAGCTGGGTGATGGCTTCGCCGATGTAGTCGTCGCTGCCATGGCGCGCGTACAGGGCAAAGGTGCTATCGATGATCTGGGCTGGAGTAGGCATCGGTATCTAGTAGTCCTGGCTTGATAGCGGCGGTGACCTCTTCGCGGGCGTGCCCGCAAAGAGGCCGGTACAGGTTACTGCTGGGCCACCTTCTCCGACTTGCCGTCATAGCGCTTGCGCCATTCGGTCAGGATTTCATCCCGGTTTTTCGAAGCCCAGGCAAAGTCGTTCTTGATCAGGCGCTGCTCATAGTCTGCCGGCAACTCGGTCTGCGGCTTGGCAATGCCTGACGCGGCCAGCACGGCGAAGTTTTCCTTGTACAGCTCCATGGCCGCCGGGCTTGCCGAGAAATCAGCCAGGCGCTTGGCCGCATTCGCCTTGGGCGAGCCCTTGATCACTGCAGTCGCCTCGATCTCCCAACCCAGGCCTTCCTTCGGCAGCACGATGTCCAGGGGTGCGCCCTGGCGCTTGAGCTGCACGGCCGGGTATTCGAACGAAATACCGATCGGGAACTCGCCTGCCGCTGCCAGCTTGCACGGTTTGGAGCCGGAATGAACGTACTGGCCGATGTTCTGGTGCAGCGCGTCCATGTAGGCCCAGCCTTGCGGTTCACCGAAGGTCTGCAACCAGGCACTCACGTCAAGGAAACCGGTGCCGGACGAGGCCGGGTTGGGCATGACGATCTTGCCCTTGTACTCGGGCTTGGTCAGGTCCTGCCAGCTAACCGGTTTGCTCAGGCCCTGCTTCTCGGCCTCGATGGTATTGAAGCAGATGGTCGCAGCCCACACATCCATGCCCACCCAAGCCGGTGGGTTGGCAGCGTCCCGGTAGTTGCCGGAGATCTTGCCCAGGTCTTTCGGTGCATAGGCTTCAAGCATGCCGTTCTGGTCGAGAATCGCCAGGCTGGACGCCGCCAGGCCCCAAACCGCGTCGGCTTGCGGGCGGTCTTTCTCGGCCAGCAGCTTGGCGGTGATGATGCCGGTGGAATCACGCACCCACTTTATCTCGATATCCGGGTTGGCTTTTTCGAAGGCTTGTTTGTAGCTCTTCAATTGCTCGGCTTCCAGCGCGGTGTAGACCGTCAGCTGGGTATTGGCGGCCGAAGCCTGCAGGCTGAACACGGCGCAAACAGCAGCGGCAAGTGCAAGGTGCTTGTACATGGGTAGGTTCCTTACAGGTCAGACGGTCGCGGCGCGTTGGCGCCAGGCTTGGGAGCGGCGCAGCAGGCCGCGTGAGGCTGCGGCCAGCAGCAGCGAAGCGCCGGCACTGGTCAGCAAAATCAGGGTGGACATGGCGGCGGCACCGCCAACGTTGCCGGCGTCGTCCATGTTCAGCACGGCAACGGCAGCCAGAATGGTGTCGGGGCTGTACAGGAAGATCGCCGCCGACACGGTGGTCATCGCCGAGACGAACAGGTAGCGGATGATGTCCAGCAACGCCGGCAGGCAGATTGGCACGGTCACCCGCAGGAAGTGCTTGTACAGCGGCGCCTTCAGCGACAACGCAGCGGCTTCGAACTCGCCGTCGAGCTGACGCAGGGCGGTGGTTGCGGTCATCTGCGCGGTGGTCAGGTAATGGGCGATGGTGCACACCACCAGCAGCCCCATGCCGCCGTACAGCACATGCAGCGGGTTGCCGTTGAGGTTGAAGAAGAAAACGTAGCCCAGGCCCAGCACCAGGCCCGGCACGGCCATGGGGATGAAGCTGAGCAGGCGCAGCGCCTGGTTGAGCAGGCGTTGCCCCTGGGTTTTCTCCATCAGGTAGGCACCGGTGAAGATCACGATGCTGCCGATCAGCGCGGTGCCGATGGCCATGGTCACGCTGTTGCGGTAGGCCAGCCAGCCGCCACCTGCGGTGTCGTCGAACAGGTAATGACGCAGTGACAACGAGAGGTTGTATGGCCAGAAGGTGACTAGCGAGGAATACACCGCCATACCGATCACCAGCAACAATGCCGCGCACACCAGCAGCACGATGGCCAGGAAGCAGGCATCGCGGCCACGCGATGGCTTGGGTACGAACACCTGGGCACGGCCGCTCATGGCCTCGCCCTGGCGCCGGCGCAGCCAGGCGTCGACGGTAAAGCTGAACAGCGCCGGCAACAGCAGCACCATGCCGATCAACGCGCCACGGCCAAACTGTTGCTGGCCGACCACCGCCTTGTAGGCTTCCAGTGCCAGCACCTGATAGTCGCCACCGACCACTACCGGCACACCGAAGTCGGTGATGGTCAGGGTGAATACCAGGCACAACGCCGCGAACACCGCCTGGCGTGTGGCCGGCCAGGTAATGCTGGTGAACGCCCGCCACGAGCCGGCACCCATGCTGGAAGCTGCATCGAACAGGCGAGCATCGGCCAGCGACAGCGCCGACAGCAGGATCATCAGCGCATGCGGGAAGGTGTAGATAGCCTCGCCCAGCACGATGCCCCAGAAACCGTAGATGTTGTCGCTGAGCAACCCGCGCAGCAGCCCCTGGTTGCCGAACAAGTAGACCAGGGCGATGGCCGGCAGCATCGACGGTGCCAACAGCGGCAGTAGCGAAATCCCCCGCCACAGGCCCTTGGCCGGAATCAGCGTGCGTTGCAGGGCATAGGCGAACAGGTAGGCCAGCGGCACCACGATGGCCGCAACCGTCAAGGCCACCGACAGGCTGTTGCCCAGCAACCAGTGGAAGTTGTCGCTGGCGAACAGTTCACGGGCCGCCAGCAATCCGCCGCCTTGGCCCGCTTCACCGCTGAAACCACGCCAGAAGATCGCCAGCAGCGGCATCAGCACGGCCAGCACCAACAGGATCAGCAGCAGGCTCTTGCCGCCGACGACGAACAACCGGTCACCCAGGGCGACGCCAGCACGCGGCGCGGCTTTGGCCTGGCCCAGTGGCAGGGACATTGGCGCGGCCATCTCAGGCAAACACCTGCAGGCTCTGCGGCGGCAGTGCCACCCAGATGTCCTGCGAACCCAGGCGCGGCATGGCTTCGGGGGCCAGTTCAGCCAGCAAGGCATGGCCTGGCAAGGCCTTGAGTTCAAAGCTCATGCGACAGCGGTTACCGAGGAAGGTGATTTCGCGAACCATGGCCGGGAACAGGTTTTCTTCGTGTACCACCGGGTTGACCGTGATCGCCTCTGGGCGGCAGAACAGCCGACCGCTGCTGGCCTGGGCCGAACCCGGCGCCAGGCGCATGTTCATGCCGCCAACCTGGGCATGGCTGTCGCTGCTGCGCTGAAACGGCAGCCAGTTACCTTGGCCGACGAACTCGGCGACGAACGGCGTGGCCGGCTGGTCGTAGATTTCCTGCGGGGTGGCGTACTGCTCGACCTGGCCGTTGTTCATTACCGCAATGCGGTCGGCCATCAACATGGCCTCGTCCTGGTTGTGGGTCACCATCAAGGTGGTGATGCCCAGCTGCCGTTGCAGCTGGCGCAGCTCGGTGCACAGGTGCTCGCGCACCCGCGCATCCAGCGCCGACATCGGCTCGTCGAGCAGCAACAAGGAAGGCGAAGGTGCCAACGCGCGGGCCAGGGCCACACGTTGCTGCTGACCACCGGAAAGCTGGCCGGGGTACTTTTTCTCGCTGCCGGCAAGGCCCACCAGCTCGAGCATTTCGGCCACACGCTGACGGGCCTGCTCGCGGCCACTGCCGGTCAGGCCGTAGGCGATGTTGGCTTCGACGGTGAGGTTGGGAAACAGCGCGTAGGACTGGAACAGGATGCCGTAGTCACGGGCCTGGGGCGGCAGCTCGGAAATATCGCGTTCGCCGATGTACAGCGTACCGCGGTCCTGGCGCTCCAGGCCGGCAATGCAACGCAACAGCGTGGTCTTGCCGCAACCGGACGGGCCAAGCAGGCACACCAGCTCGCCGGCGGCGATGTCCAGCGAGACATCGTTCAGCGCCGTGAAGGCACCGAAGCGCTTGTGGATGTTGCGCACGGTCATTTGTGCGCCGGGGGTGGTGTGGTTCATGGCAGGGCCTCATCGAAGAGATGGGGGCCATGCTAGGAAGGCTGTGCGAAGGTTCTGTGGCGTTTGGGCAAAAGTCGATGATAGTGATATAGGCAGATTTTGTAGAAGCGGCCTTGTGTTGCGATGGGCTGCGCAGCAGCCCCGGCAATTCATGCGGCGGAGCTGAAACCCCGGGGCTGCTGCGCAGCCCATCGCGACACAAGGCCACTCCTACAGTGCCTGTATACTCCTGAATCAGAAGTGTGAGCCAGCCACTTCCTGCGCCACCCCAAGAAAGGCAGCCGGCAAACGGGCCTGGCGACGCTCCTTCAGGCAATACAAATACTCATGCATCACCGGCGCATTCTCCAGCGCCAGCACCCGCAGCTCAGGGTTGTGCGGCACCTCATGGCGGGCAATCACGCTGATGCCGATGTTGCGCAGCACCGCCTCGCGAATCGACTCGCGGCTGCCGATTTCCAGCAAGGCGCCGGCTTTGACCCCGGCCTCCTGCATCATCTGTTCGGTTAGCTTGCGCGTGGTCGAGCCCTTCTCGCGCATCAGCAGGCAATGCCCGGCTACCCCCTTGATGGACACCGACTGGCGATGGGCCAATGGGTGGTTGCGGTGCACCGCCACCACCAGCGGATCAGTCCCCAGTACCCGCCGCACCAACCGCGCATCCTCCACCAGTTGCGAAGACGCGGCGATATCCACCCGGTAGTCTTCGAGCATTTCCAGCACCTGCTGCGAGTTGCCGATCTCCACCGCCACTTCTACCTGAGGCAGCCGTTCGCGGTAGATTTTCACCAGGTCAAGGATGTAGTAAGGCGCCGTGGCTGCGATGCGCAGGCTGCCCTGCGCCTGGCCGCTGTTGCGCAGCTCGAACTCGATGTCGGCCTCCTGCTGCAGCAGTGCCTTGACCATCGGCAACAGGCGCACGCCCTCCTCGCTCAGCACCAGGCGCCGACCGCCACGGTAGAACAGCTCCACGGCGTACTGGCCTTCCAGGTTTCGGATCTGCGTGGTTACCGTGGGCTGGCTGAGCCCAAGCTTCTTCGCCGCCAGGGTGATGCTGCCCAGTCGGGCCACCATGTAAAAGGCTTTCAGCTCCGAACTCAGCATGCACGTCCTCTATTTGCGCAACAGGCGCAAGCCGTTGAACACCACCAGCAGGCTCACGCCCATGTCGGCGAACACCGCCATCCACATGGTCGCCATGCCAGCAAAGGTGATGGCCAGGAATATCGCCTTGATGCCCAACGCCAGAACGATGTTCTGCATGAGGATCGCCGCGCTTTGGCGCGACAGCCTGACGAAGGCCGGAATTTTCCGCAAGTCGTCGTCCATCAGCGCTACGTCGGCGGTCTCGATGGCGGTGTCGGTACCGGCGGCGGCCATGGCAAAACCGATCTCGGCGCGGGCCAGAGCTGGCGCGTCGTTGATACCATCACCGACCATGCCCACCCGGTGGCCTTCTGCGTACAAGGCCTCGATGGTTTTCAGCTTGTCGGCTGGCAGCAGGTTACCCTCGGCGCGGTCGATGCCCACCACAGCGGCGATGGCCTGGGCGGTATGCGGATTGTCACCGGTCAGCATGACAGTCTTGATACCCAGTTCATGCAGCTCGGCGATAGCCTGGCGGCTGCTGTCCTTCACGGTGTCGGCAACGGCAAACAGCGCCAATGGCCCGGAACGGTCGAGCAGCAGCACCACGGTCTTGCCCTGACGCTCCAGCGCATCCAGTTTGGCTTCCAGCGCTGGCGAGCACAGGCCCAGCTCTTCGACCAGGCGGTGGTTGCCCAAGTGGTAGACCTCACCGTCGATGGTGCCACGCACACCGCGCCCGGCCAGGGCGGCGAAGTCATCCACTTCACTTAGAGCCAGCCCTTGCGCCTTGCCGAACTGAGCGATAGCGCGGGACACCGGGTGGTCCGAGCGCTCGCCCAGGCTGGCGGCCAGGGCTTGAGCGCGGGCTTCGAACTGCGACGCCAGCACTTCGGCGTCAGTCTGTACCGGTTTGCCGTGGGTGATGGTGCCGGTCTTGTCCAGGGCCAGGAAGTCCAGGTGGCGGCCGCCCTCCAGATAGACGCCGCCCTTGATCAGGATGCCTTTGCGCGCGGCAGCCGCCAGGCCGCTGACGATGGTCACCGGGGTCGAGATCACCAATGCGCAGGGGCACGCAACCACCAGCAATACCAGAGCACGGTAGACCCAGTCGAACCAGACACCGGCCATGAACAACGGCGGGATCACCGCCACGGCCAGGGCAATGGCGAACACCACCGGGGTGTAGATGCGCGAAAACCGGTCGACGAAGCGCTGGGTAGGTGCCCGCGCGCCTTGTGCCTCCTCCACGGCCTTGATGATCCGCGCCAGGGTAGACTGCCCGGCAGCAGCGGTAACGCGGAACTCCAATGCTCCCGCCTGGTTGATGGTACCGGCGAACAGTTTGTCGCCCACTGCCTTCTCTACAGGCAGGCTTTCACCGGTGATCGGTGCCTGATCGACGCTGGACTGCCCACTGGTCACTTCACCGTCCAGGCCGATGCGTTCGCCGGGGCGCACCCGCACCAACGCACCGATGGCCACTTCACGCACGTCCAGCTCGCGCCACAGGCCATCGGCCTGCTGCACCGTGGCCATGTCCGGGGCCAATTGCATCAATCCGCCGATGGCATTGCGCGCACGGTCCAGCGAGCGCGCTTCGATCAGCTCGGCAACCGTGAACAGCACCATCACCATGGCCGCTTCCGGCCACTGGCCGATCAGCACCGCACCGGTCACGGCAATGCTCATCAAGGCATTGATGTTGAGGTTGCGGTTTTTCAGGGCGATCCAGCCCTTCTTGTAGGTACCCAGGCCGCAGCCGAGGATCGCCAACAGCGCCAGCCCCGCTACCACCCATTCCGGGGCCAGCGCAGCGAAGTGCACGATTTCGGCGGTAATCGCAGCAATACCCGACAGTGCCAGCGGCCACCAGCGGGTCTTGGCCGGTTGTGCCGCGCTGGTGGTGCCGTCGTCCTCGGCAGCAATCGGCTCGGCCTTCATGCCCAGGCTGTCGATGGCCCGCTCGATTTCAGCCGTACCGTTCAAGGTATGGCGCACGCCAAGCACGCGGTTGATCAGGTTGAATTCCAGCTGCTCGATTCCGGCCAGCTTGCCCAGTTTGTCCTGGATCAGCGTCTGCTCGGTGGGGCAGTCCATGGCGTCGATGCGAAAACGGCTGAGCTGCGCCTGGGCACTGGCCGTTTCGCTCAGTTGCACCAGCGATGGCGCGGCTTTGGAGCCGCAGCAGCTGTGGCCGTGGGCAGCATGGCCGTGGTCGTCATCGCCATGGGCGTGATCGTGCGAGTGCTTGTGGTCGTGGCTGACAGGCTGGTTCATGGGGTCATCCTTAAAGTGAGCCTGTTGCCAAGTGAACACCCTGTAGCCACTATAGGGTCAAGCCTATTGCTGGAGATTCGTGATGAAAATCGGAGAACTGGCCAAAGCCACCGACTGTGCGGTGGAAACCATTCGCTACTACGAGCGGGAAAACCTGCTGCCGGAGCCTGCGCGCAGTGACGGCAACTACCGGCTGTATACCCAGGCTCACGTCGAGCGGCTGACCTTCATCCGTAACTGCCGCACCCTGGACATGACCCTGGACGAAATTCGCAGCCTGCTACGCCTACGCGACAGCCCGGATGACTCGTGCGGCAGTGTCAACGCGCTGATCGACGAGCATATCGAGCATGTGCAGGCGCGTATCGACGGTTTGGTGGCGTTGCAGGAACAGCTGGTAGAGCTGCGGCGGCGCTGCAATGCGCAAGGGAGTGAGTGCGCGATTTTGCAGCGATTGGAGACGAACGGGGCGGTATCGGTACCGGATACCGAGCATTCGCATGTGGGGCGCAGCCACGGGCATTGAGATTGCCGGGGGGCGCTTTGCGCCCCCCGGCAATCTAGAAAATCACACCGCCATCGGCGCTGTCATCGGCGCATGGTGCTCATAACCTTCCAACCAGAAATCACTCGGTTCGATCTTCTCCAGCCACTCCGGCTCGTACTTACCCGTCTCGGCAAACGCCGGCACGCGGTCGCTGATCACCAGTTTCGGCGCCTCCAGCGGCTCGCGCTTGAGCTGCTCATGCAGCATGTCCAGGTGGTTTTCATACACATGGGCATCACCGATGAAGTAGGTGAACCAGCGCGGGGTGTAACCGGTCAGGCGGCCGAACAGCGACAGCAACGCCGCGCCTTCGGTGAGGTTGAACGGTGTGCCCAGGCCCAGGTCGTTGGAGCGGATGTAGAGGGTCAGGGAAATTTCCTTGGTCTCGACATTTGGGTGGAACTGGTACAGCAGGTGGCACGGCGGCAGGGCCATTTCGTCCAGCTGCGCGCAGTTCCAGCCGTGGAACAGGATGCGGCGGCTGCCCGGGTCATTGGCGATGGTGTCCAGGCACTGGCGCACCTGGTCGATGGCCTTGTACAGGATGACGAAGGCGACGCCGTCCTCTTCGTCCTGGGCAATACGGCGGAAGCCTGCCTTTTCGGCCATTTCGATGGCGGCCGAGTTGCTCAGCGGGATGCGCTTGTAGCCTGGCCATTGGCGCCATTGCACGCCGTAGATCTCGCCCAGGTCGTCATGGCCCTGGCGGAACGGGTTGGCCAGCCACTGAGCGTTTTCGTTGGCGTTCTGGTCCCAGACCTTGCAGCCCAGCTCGCGGAATTCACCTGCGTTTTTCACGCCCCGCAGAAAACCGACCATTTCGCCGATTGCCGACTTGAACGCCAGTTTGCGCGTGGTGATGGCCGGAAAGCCCTTTTGCAGGTCGAAACGCAGCATGGCGCCCGGCAGGCTGATGGTGCGAATGCCGGTGCGGTTGCCCTGCATCGTGCCGTTTTCGATGACGTCGCGGACCAGGTCCAGATACTGTTTCATGGCTTACCTGTAGCAAAAACGGCAGGGGGATCGCCCCTGCCGTGGGATTAATCAGGCGGGTTTCGCCGTAGGCTTGCGATTATAAGCCCACCAGATCAGGCCAAGGCCAGCCAGGATCATCGGCACGCACAGAATCTGACCCATGGTCAGCCAGCCCCAGGCGATATAGCCCAGCTGGGCATCCGGCACCCGCACGAATTCGACGATGAAGCGGAAGATGCCGTAGAACAGCGCGAACATGCCCGATACCGCCATGGTCGGCCGCGGCTTGCGCGAGAACAGCCAGAGGATGACGAACAGTGCCACGCCCTCCAGAGCGAACTGGTACAGCTGCGACGGGTGGCGTGGCAGCTGGGCTGAGTCGCTGAACGGCGGGAAGATCATCGCCCATGGCACGTCAGTGGGTTTGCCCCACAGCTCGGCGTTGATGAAGTTGCCGATACGCCCGGCACCCAGGCCGATCGGCACCAGCGGGGCAACGAAGTCCATCAGTTCGAAGAACGACTTGTTGTTGCGCTTGCCGAACCACAAGGCCGCCAACATCACGCCGATGAAGCCACCGTGGAACGACATGCCGCCCTTCCACACCTCGAAGATCAGCGTCGGGTTGGCCAGGTAGGCGTGCAGGTCGTAGAACAGCACATAGCCCAGGCGCCCGCCGACAATCACACCCATCGACAGCCAGAACACCAGGTCGGAAAGCTTCTCGCGGCTCCAGGTGGGATCGAAGCGGTTCAGCCGGCGCGAGGCCAGCAGCCAGGCACCGCCGATGCCGATCAGGTACATCAGACCGTACCAATGGATTTTCAGCGGCCCGATGGCCAGGGCCACGGGGTCTATCTGCGGGTAAGGCAGCATGGAACTTCCTCTCGATTCAAATCAAAAAGCTGAGGCCGACACAGAACAGCAGCGCTGCGAACAGGCGTTTCAACAAACGGGGCGACAGCTTGTGCGCCAGACGCGCGCCAAAGCGGGCGAAAAACATGCTGGTCACGGCAATGCCGATCATCGCCGGCAGGTACACGTAACCCAGGCTATGGGCCGGCAGGTGCTCTTCGTGCCAACCCAGCAGCATGAAGCTCAGGGCACTGGCCAGGGCGATCGGCAGGCCACAGGCCGAGGACGTGGCCACCGCCTGCTGCATCGGCAGGCTGCGCCAGGTCAGGAACGGCACGGTCAGCGAACCACCGCCGATGCCGAAGATGGCCGAAGCCCAGCCGATCACCCCACCGGCCCCAACCAATGCAGGTTTACCGGGGATGCCACGGCTGGCCTTGGGTTTGAGGCCCAGTGCCATCTGCGCGGCGATGACCAGGGCAAACACACCGATGATCTTTTGCAGCAACGGGCCTTGGATCAACGAGGCGGTCTTGGCACCGACGCCGGCCCCCAGCAGGATGCCGAGGGTCATCCAGGCGAAAATCGGCCATTGCACGGCACCCTTTCGGTGGTGCTCGAGCACAGCGTTGATCGAAGTGAATACGATGGTTGCCAGTGACGTGCCGACTGCCAGATGGGTCAATACCGAGGCATCGAAGCCCTGCAAGGTGAAGCTGAACACCAGCACCGGCACGATGATGATGCCACCGCCCACGCCGAACAGCCCGGCCAGCACACCAGCACAGGCGCCCAACAGCAGATAGAGCACGAATTCCATTCGGCGTCCCCGAGAAATCAATCCGGCATGGTAACGGAAGCCGGGCTCGGGGCTCTAGTGAACTCTGTGACAGGATGGATCGGCCATGCTGCTGTGGGTACAGTGGCAGAAAACACAGAGGCCCAACCGATGTGCCTGATCGTATTTGCCTGGCGGCCGGGGCACGCCCTGCCGCTGATCGTGGCGGCCAACCGCGACGAATTCTATGCCCGCCCCACCCACCCCCTGGCAGCCTGGGACGATGCGCCCGGCGTACACGCCGGGCGAGACCTGGAAGCCGGTGGTACCTGGCTGGGCGTGGGCCCACAGGGGCGCTTTGCCGCGCTGACCAACATCCGCGACCCTGGCCAGGCGCTGGGGCCACGCTCGCGGGGTGAGCTGGTGGCGGCGTACCTGCAGGGTGAAATGGGTGTCGAGGCTTACCTGGGCCAGGTGGCCAGCCGAAGTGGGCAGTATTCGGGGTTCAACCTGCTGGTGGGTGATGGCCAGCAGCTGGGATATCTGAATGCTCGGGAAGCCACGCCGCGCCTGCTGCATGCCGGGGTGTACGGGTTATCCAATGCCGGGCTGGATACGCCATGGCCGAAGCTGGTGAAGGCACGTAGCGGGCTGGAGGGCCTGCTGGAAGCGCCCGAGCCGCATCGGTTGCTGGCGTTGCTGGCAGATAACGAGCCTGCGGCTGAGGGTGACCTACCCGAGACGGGCGTGGGAGTAGCGACCGAGAAGTTGCTGTCGAGTGTGTTTATTGCCAGCCAGAATTATGGGACGCGGGCAAGTACGGTGCTGATTGTGGATGATCAGGGCAAAAGACGACTGGTTGAGCGCAGCTTCGGGCCTTTTGGTGGGCACTTGGGGGAAGTTGAGCTTACGGTCTGAGGGCCATGGGGCCGCAAGGCGGCCCCCGAATTTCACAGGGTTTTATTGGCCCCAGGCCCAATCATCCGCGCCAACCCAAGGTTCTTCAGTGCCAACTGCAGCGAGCTGTGGATAACCTGCGGGTTGTCATGGCTCAGGGCCTCGGCCAGCAGTTCCGTGGCCTTGCTCATGTTCACCTGACGCAGCATCCACTTCACCTTCGGCAGGTTGGTGGCGTTCATCGACAGGCTGTCGAAGCCCATGGCCATCAACAGTATCGCCGCCGCTGGGTCACCGGCCATCTCACCACAGATGCTCACTGGCTTGCCTTCGCCATGGGCGTCGCGCACAACCGTGTTCAACGCCTGCAGCACCGCCGGGTGCAGGTAGTCGTAAAGGTCGGCGACCCTCGGGTTGTTGCGGTCAACCGCCAGCAGGTACTGGGTCAGGTCGTTGGAACCGACCGACAGGAAGTCCACCTGCCGCGCCAGCTCCTTGGTCTGGTACACCGCTGCCGGGATTTCCACCATCACACCCACCGGCGGCATCGGCACGTCGGTGCCTTCGTCACGCACTTCGCCCCAGGCGCGGTGAATCAGGTGCAGCGCCTCTTCCAGCTCGTGAATGCCGGAAATCATCGGTAGCAGGATGCGCAGGTTGTTCAGGCCCTCGCTGGCCTTGAGCATGGCGCGGGTTTGTACCAGGAAGATTTCCGGGTGGTCGAGGGTGACGCGGATGCCGCGCCAACCCAGGAAGGGGTTTTCTTCCTTGATCGGGAAGTACGACAGCGCCTTGTCACCCCCAATGTCGAGGGTACGCATGGTCACCGGCAGCGGGTGGAAGGCCGCCAGTTGCTCACGGTAAATGGCCAGCTGCTCTTTCTCGCTGGGGAAGCGCTGGTTGATCATGAACGGCACTTCAGTGCGGTACAGGCCGACCCCTTCGGCGCCGCGTTGCTGTGCACGGGCCACGTCGGCGAGCAGGCCAGTGTTGACCCACAGCGGCATGCGATGGCCATCGGGGGTAACGCATGGCAGTTCGCGCAGGGCATCCAGGCCCTGGGCCAGCTGACGCTCTTCCTCGACCACTTCGCTGTACTGCTTGCGCAGCACTTCGCTGGGGTTGGTGAACACCTCGCCCTTGTAACCGTCGACGATCAGTTCAATGCCATCGACTTTGGAGTACGGCAGGTCCACCAGGCCCATGACCGTGGGAATGCCCATGGCGCGAGCGAGGATGGCAACGTGAGAGTTGCCCGAACCCAGCACCGAGACCAGGCCTACCAGCTTGCCTTCCGGCACTTCACCGAGCATGGCCGGCGTCAGCTCTTCACTGACCAGGATGGTGTTGTCGGCATACACCAGCGATTGCGAGCGGGCTTCCTGCAGGTAGGCCAGCAGGCGCCGGCCAAGGTCCTTGACGTCGGAGGCGCGCTCGCGCAGGTAGTCATCGTCCATCAGCTCGAAGCGGTTGACGTGCTCGCCAACCACCTGGCGCAGCGCGCCCTGAGCCCATTGGCCGGTCTTGATGACCTCGGTCACCTCACCGCCCAGGGCTGCGTCTTCAAGCATCATCAGGTACACATCGAACAGCGCGCGCTCTTCCGGGCGCAGCTGGGTGGCCAGCTTGGCCGACAGCTTGCGCATGTCGTCGCGCACGCCTTCAAGGGCGTTCTGGAACAGCTTCAGTTCAGCGTCGATGTCATCGACAGTCTTGTCCGGCACCACTTCCAGGTCGGCCGGCGGCAACATCACCACCGCGCGCCCCACGGCAGCGCCAGGCGAGCCAGGCACACCCACGAAGCGCGCTTCCTGAATACCCTTGCCCTGGCGACCCAGGCCACGGATCGAGCCCGTGGCTTCGGCATGGGCGATTACCCCGGCGAGCTGGGCGCTCATGGTGACCAGGAAGGCTTCCTCGCCCTCGTCGAACTGGCGGCGCTCCTTTTGCTGAATGACCAATACCCCGACCACACGGCGGTGGTGGATGATCGGTGCACCCAGGAAGGAGGCGAATTTCTCTTCGCCGGTTTCGGCAAAGTAGCGATAACGCGGGTGGTCGGCGGCGTTTTCCAGGTTCAGCGGCTCTTCCCGGGTACCCACCAGGCCAACCAGGCCTTCGTTGGGGGCCATGCTGACCTTGCCGATGGAGCGCTTGTTCAGGCCTTCGGTAGCCATCAGCACGAAGCGGTTGGTTTCCGGGTCGAGCAGGTAGACCGAGCAGACTTGGCTGCCCATGGCTTCCTTGACGCGCAAGACAATGATCCCCAACGCCGACTTGAGATCTTTGGCGGAGTTTACTTCCTGGACGATCTTGCGCAGCGTATTGAGCATGGCTCGGGGTCGAACTCCGTCGTCAGTCGCGCGTCAGTAGACGCGGTGCTAGCTCTTTCAGGGCGCGTCGGTACACCTCGCGCTTGAATGTCACAACCTGGCCCAGCGGATACCAATAGCTCACCCAGCGCCAGCCGTCGAATTCCGGCTTGCCGGTCAGGTCCATCCGCACCCGTTGTTCGTTGCTGACCAGGCGCAGCAGGAACCACTTCTGCTTCTGGCCGATGCACAGCGGCTGGCTGTGGGTACGTACCAGTCGCTGCGGTAAACGATAACGCAACCAGCCACGGGTGCAGGCAAGAATTTCCACATCGTCGCGTTCAAGGCCAACTTCTTCGTTCAGCTCGCGGTACAGGGCATCTTCAGGCGTCTCGTCAGGGTTGATACCACCCTGGGGGAACTGCCAGGCATCCTGGTTGATCCGTCGAGCCCATAGCACCTGCCCGGCATCATTCGTAAGAATGATCCCGACATTGGGGCGAAAACCATCCGGGTCGATCACGGCAGCAACCTCGCAAACGCATGTCCCCGCATTGTTCCACAAAGCTTGCGAGCGCAGCAACGCGCCCGCCAAGCTTATGTGCAGCAGCGTGAAAACTCCGTATTCTGCGGGCCTACCCTGTGGCTGATGCGAGTGACCGCGATGCGCCTGGCTTTATTCGACCTGGACAATACCCTCCTCGGTGGCGACAGCGACCATGCCTGGGGTGACTACCTTTGCGAGCGTGGCATCCTCAACCCACTCGCCTACAAGCAACGCAACGATGGTTTCTACCAGGACTACCTCAACGGCACCCTGGACCTGCAGGCCTACCTGGCCTTTTCCATGGAGATCCTGGCGGCAACGCCCGTGGCCCAGCTCGACGAATGGCACCGCGACTTCATGCGCGACTGCATCGAACCGATCATCCTGCCCAAGGCCCTGGCCCTGCTGCAGCAGCACCGCGAGGCGGGCGACCAGTTGGTGATCATTACCGCTACCAACCGCTTCGTCACCGCGCCAATTGCACGGCGTCTTGGCATTCGCGTGCTGCTGGCAACCGAGTGCGAGATGCGCGACGGTCGCTATACCGGGCGTAGTACCGATATACCGTGTTTCCGTGAAGGCAAGGTGACGCGGCTGGACCGCTGGATGCTGGAGAACGGCTTTGATCTCGAGGACAGCTACTTCTATAGCGACTCGATGAATGACCTGCCGCTATTGCAGCGGGTGACGCATGCGGTGGCGGTGGACCCGGACCCGAACTTGCGGGCCGAGGCCGAGAAGCGCGGGTGGCCGGTGGTTTCGCTGAGGGATTGAGATTACAGGGATTCGCGCTCCCCTGTGGGATCGGCCTTGCGTCGCGATGGAGGGCGAAGCCCTCCTCTGGCCTCAAACTGGCTTGGCACCCATCAGCCCGGCAATGGACAGGAAGCACACCCCGCTGAACACCGCCAGCGCCAGGGTAAACCGCAGCCCTACCACTTCGGCCTTGCGCAGCCGGTTCAGCCGTACCAGCAGCCACCACACGGCAAACGCGCCAAAGGTATAGATGACGCTGGACGCCAGCACCCAGGTCTGCCCCAGCGGCCAGCCCACCAGATGCACCAGCCACCAACCGGTAAGCGGCATGCTCACCAGGCACAGGCCCATCACCAGCCAGACAAATACCAACGGCCGGCGCAGCAGCTTTGCATAAGCCTCGGCATCACCCTGACGGCGGGCGCGAACGGTCCAGGCCGCCAAGCCCAAGGCGCCCAAAAGCAGCAGTGCGGTGGCAATGATGTGCAAGGTCTTGAGGGTGGTCAGGTGTTCCATGTCTTCACATCCTTGAGCGATAAGCCAAGCTTAGCCGCTCAGCCCAGGAACAGCTTGTAAGCGGGGTTTTCGGTCTCGTCCCAGTACGGGTAGCCGATCTTGGCCAGCGCCGCCGGTACCAGGTGACGCTCATCCTCCGGCACCTGCAGGCCTGCCACCACACGCCCGTCAGCTGCGCCATGGTTGCGGTAGTGGAACATCGAGATGTTCCAGCGCCCGCCCAACTTGTTGAGGAAGTTGAACAGCGCCCCTGGCCGCTCGGGGAACTCGAAGCGCAGTACCATTTCGTCACTGGCACCGGCCGAATGGCCACCCACCATATGGCGGATATGCAACTTGGCAAGCTCGTTGTCGGTCAGGTCGGTAACTGGGAAGCCCTGCTCGGTCAGTTGCTGCACCAGCGCTGCACGCGGGTCGTTTTCCGGGTGGGTCTGCACGCCCACGAAGATATGCGCTTCGTCCGAGGTGTGCTTGCGGTAGTTGAACTCGGTGATCTGGCGCTTGCCAATGGCCTCGCAGAAGGCCTTGAAGCTGCCCGGTCGCTCGGGAATGGTCACGGCGATGATCGCCTCACGCTTTTCACCCAACTCGGCACGCTCGGCCACATGGCGCAGGCGGTCGAAGTTGACGTTGGCACCAGAGTCGATAGCCACCAGCGTCTGCCCGGTCACGCCATACAGCTCGACGTACTTCTTGATGCCCGCAACGCCCAAGGCGCCGGCAGGTTCGGTGATCGAGCGGGTATCGTCGTAGATATCCTTGATTGCTGCGCAAATCTCGTCTGTGCTGACGGTGACGACTTCGTCCACATGGTGGCGGCAGATATCGAAGGTGTGCTGGCCAATCTGGGCCACCGCCACACCGTCGGCGAACAGCCCGACCTGCGGCAGCACCACGCGCTCACCGGCGGCCATGGCCGCCTGTAGGCAGTTGGAGTCGTCCGGCTCGACGCCGATTACCTTGATTTCCGGGCGCAGGTACTTCACGTAGGCGGCAATACCGGCGATCAGGCCACCGCCACCCACCGGCACGAAGATCGCGCCCAGCTGGCCAGGGTGCTGGCGCAGGATTTCCATGGCCACGGTGCCCTGACCGGCGATGGTGTGCGGGTCGTCGTAAGGGTGAACATAGACAAAGCCCTTTTCGTCGACCAGTTTCAGCGAATAGGCCAGCGCCTCGGGGAACGAGTCGCCATGCAACACCACCTTGCCGCCCCGTGAGCGCACGCCCTCGACCTTGATTTCCGGGGTGGTCTTGGGCATCACGATGGTGGCCTTGATGCCCATTTCGCGCGCAGCCAGGGCCAGGCCCTGGGCGTGGTTGCCGGCCGAGGCGGTGACCACGCCACGGGCCAGTTCCTCTGGGCTCAGCTGGGCCAGCTTGTTGTACGCCCCGCGGATCTTGAACGAGAACACCGGCTGCAGGTCTTCGCGCTTGAGCAAAATCTGGTTGCCCAGCCGCTTGCTCAGTTGCCCGGCGCTCTGCAACGGGGTTTCGACGGCAACGTCATAGACGCGCGAGGTGAGGATCTTCTTGACGTACTGTTCGAGCATCGGGAATGCATCACTGGGCCGCGGGACAAGGGCTGGAAGTCTACCCCAGCGCTACGTCGGGCGACCACAGCAAAGCCGTGCGAGCCGTTATACTAGGCAACTTTGAAACCGCCCTGCCCCTTTCGGAGCCCGCATGACCCAGGACCAACTCAAACAGGCCGTCGCCCAGGCCGCTGTCGACTTCATTCTGCCCAAGCTGGATGAAAAGAGCGTTGTCGGCGTCGGTACCGGTTCGACCGCCAACTTCTTCATCGACGCCCTGGCTCAGCACAAGACCGCCTTCGACGGCGCAGTCGCCAGCTCCGAAGCCACTGCCCAGCGCCTGAAGGGCCATGGCATCCCGGTGTACGAGCTGAACAGCGTCAGCGAGCTTGAGTTCTACGTGGACGGCGCCGACGAAAGCGACGCGCACCTGAACCTGATCAAGGGCGGCGGCGCAGCCCTGACCCGCGAGAAGATCGTCGCGGCCGTAGCCAAGACCTTCATCTGCATCGCCGACGGCAGCAAGCTGGTGCCCGTGCTGGGCGCCTTCCCGCTGCCGGTTGAAGTGATCCCGATGGCCCGCAGCCACGTGGCGCGCCAGCTGGTCAAGCTGGGCGGCGACCCGGTGTACCGCGAAGGCGTGGTCACCGACAACGGCAACGTGATCCTCGACGTGCACAACCTGCAGATCACCAACCCGGTGGAGCTGGAAGCGCAGATCAACGCCATCGTTGGCGTGGTCACCAACGGCCTGTTCGCGGCGCGACCGGCGGACCTGCTGCTGCTCGGTACCTCTGAAGGTGTGAAGAGCCTGAAGGCCGAGTAAGCTTCGGCGAGGGCTTCGCCCTCGTGTCGCGACACAAGGCCGCTCCTACAGGGGTACGCCATCTCCTGTAGGAGCGGCCTTGTGTCGCGATGGGCTGCAAAGCAGCCCCACCTGCTCACTCCGTTACCTGCTTGAACACATAAAACAGGTTCGGCTCACTGACCAGGTAAATGGTCCCCACCTCATCCATCGCAATCCCCTCCGCCTGCGGCACCGTCGCCTGCAACCCCTGCGACCCCTTGCGCAGCGACAAGGTACTCAGCGGCCTGCCTTCTACATCCAGCTCCAGCACCAGCCGCGACTCGTCCGACAGCGCCAGCAAGTGCCCGCTGCGCTCATCGAACTGCAAACTCGACAGGTCCCTTACAAACAGCCGTGAATCGCGCTTGCGGTCCTGTACCACATGCACGGCGTAGGGCTTTTCCGGGTTGTCATGCGGGAAGCCATGCACCTCATAGATCAGCATCGGGTCACGCTCCTTGGCCACGAACAGCCGCTTGCCCGCCGAATCGTATGCCAGGCCCTCGAATCCCTTGTTGCCGTTCAGGCCAATGCCCAGGCTGAGCTGTTCGGCGTCACCGGCATCGAGGAACATCGTGTCGTCTTCCAGCCTTACGCGAATCAGCCGTTGCTGACGCTCGTCGGTAATCACATAACTGTTTGGCCCAACGTACTCCACAGCCTCCGGGTCGCCGAAGCCGGTCAGCGGCACGCGGCGCAGGATGCGGCCGTCCAGCGACAGCTCGATCAGCTCCGAACGGGCATTGGTGACGGTGAAAAGGGTTTTGCGGTCGGGGTCGTAGGTTAGCGCCGAAATGTCATCATCCAGCCCTTCGACCGGCTGCGCCTCCAGCACTACCCGGTAGCGGTCCAGGCCAATGCTCCGCTCGGCAGGGTGCCACCAGGTCTTCAGGTTGAACCAGCCACGCTCGAACAGGCGAAACTCCTGCCCGGCCCAGCCAAGCATGAGCAGGCCAAGGGCAACCAGAACAAGGAACAGGCGAACAAAACGGCGCATAAGAGCAGACTCGACACAGGGGTGGCGAATCTAATCATTAATGGCTGAAACGAAGCTTAATGCCAGCATCAGGCAAATCTGATGATGTTGTCAGTTCTTCTTGAAGCGATAGAACAGCGCCGGCTCGCTGACCATGTACAGGTTGCCCTTATCGTCCATGGCCACCCCTTCAGCCCGCGGGATGGTGTCTTCAAGCCCGTTGAAGCCGCCCAGCAGGGTCATGAAACTGACTTGCTGGCCCTGCTCGTCCAGCTCCAGCAGCATGTTGGAATCGGCCGACAGCACCAGCAAGTGGCCGGTGCGTGGGTCAACGCCCAGGGCAGAGAGGTTGCGCAAGTCGAGCTCTTCGCTGGGCAGCGGCTGCTTCTCACCCTGGAGCGGGCTGCGACCATCGGTGTTCCAGGTGTACAGCTTGGGTGGGCGCTCCTCGCCGATGATCAAGCGCTGACGCAGCGGGTCCCAGGCGATGGCCTCGAAACCCTTGTTGCTTTTCACCGACTGGCCCAGGTCGTGGCTCTGGAAGTCGCCGTGGTTCAGTGCCGTGGTCTGCGCGTCCACCTTGACCACGGTCAGGTCGTGCAGACGCTCGTCGGTAATGGCCAGGTTGCCGTCTTCCAGCACGGCGACACCCTCCGGGTTGCTCCAGCCGTTGAGCGGGATCTTGCGCAGAACATCGCCCTCCAGGCTCAACTCGACCAGGATCGGGTTCTTGCCCATGACCGCGAACAGGGTACGGGTATGCGGGTTGAAGGCCACGTCCGAGGCTTCGTCATCGTCCATGCCCGGTAGCGGTTTGGCGTCGATGTCCACCTGATAGTCCGGCAGCCACACGCTTTCGCTGCGCTCGGCGGTGCTTTCGAAGCTCTCCTTTACCCACAGTGCACCACGGTCATCCCAGTGCATGGCTACCGATACGCCATAACCGATCACCGCCGCCACAGCCAGGCCGAAGGGCCAGCGCAGAAAGAAGCGACGCTTGGGTGTTGCCGGGGCGGAGGGTGATGGCATGCGCGGTTCCTGGGAAATGGGCGTGGGTGCGCGCATTATCCTGATCGGGTGTGAAAAATCGGTAAACAGGTCCGGCCTCTTCGCGGGTAAACCCGCTCCCACAGGTACTGCACAGCTCTCAAGCCTTGTGCAGTACCTGTGGGAGCGGGTTTACCCGCGAAGAAGGCAACACGGTTTCGAGTCAGAACACTCGGCTTTCGAAGCGGCTGACACCCGGCAGCTCCAGCACCAGCTCGTCACCGACATTGAACGGCCCCACACCCGCCGGGGTACCGGTGAGGATCACATCCCCCGCCTGCAGCGAAAAATGCGCCGCCATGTACTGGATCATCGGCACGATCGGGTTAAGCATCATCGCGCTGTTGCCGTCCTGACGCACTTCGCCGTTGACGGTCAGGCGCACCGGGATGTCGGTGACATCCTCGAAACTGGCGGCCGAGACGAACGGCGGCAGTACGCAGGCCCCGTCAAAGCACTTGGCCAGTTCCCACGGCAGGCCCTTCTCTTTCAGTTTGGCCTGCACGTCGCGCAGGGTCAGGTCCAGCGCCGGGGCGTAGCCGGAAATGGCATCCAGCACCTCTTCCTCGCTCGGGTGGGCCGACAGCGGCTTGCCCAGCAGCACGGCAATTTCGGCCTCGTAGTGCACCGAACCCCGCTCGGCCGGGATCTTGAAGCCGCCTTCGGCCGGCACCACACAGCTGCCTGGCTTGATGAACAGCAGCGGTTCGGTGGGGATCGGGTTGTCCAGTTCCTTGGCATGCTCGGCATAGTTACGGCCGATGCACACCACCTTGCCCAGCGGGAAGTGAATGCGCGTGCCGTCTACGTACTGGTGCTGGTAACTCATGGCCGACTCCTCTACTGCTTTTTATACGGGAGCGAAGATCTTACCCGGATTCATGATGCCGTTAGGGTCGAACACGGCCTTTATTGCCTTCATGCAGGCGATTTCTTCCGGCGAGCGGCTGTAGCCCAGGTAGTCGCGCTTGGTCATACCCACGCCATGCTCGGCGGAGATCGAGCCGTTGTAGCGTTTGACGATATCGAACACCCACTTGTTGACCTTGGTGCACGAGGCGAAGAAGTCGTCTTTGCTCATGTGCTCGGGCTTGAGGATGTTCAGGTGCAGGTTGCCGTCGCCGATATGGCCGTACCACACCACTTCATAATCGGGGTAATGCTCCGCGACGATGGCGTCGATATCGCGCAGGAACGCGGGCACTTTCGACACGGTGACGGAAATGTCGTTCTTGTACGGGGTCCAGTGCGAGATGGTTTCAGACAGGTACTCGCGCAGCTTCCACAGGTTTTTCAGCTGGGTTTCGCTCTGGCTCATCACCCCGTCCAGCACCCAACCCTGCTCGACGCAGTGCTCAAAGGTGGCCAAGGCTTCGTTGGCCACCGCTTCGGTGCTGGCCTCGAACTCCAGCAGTGCGTAGAACGGGCAATCGGTCTCGAACGGCGCCGGCACGTCACCGCGTGCCAGGATCTTGGCCAAGCCCTTGTCTGAGAAGAACTCGAAGGCGGTCAGGTCCAGCTTGCCCTGGAAGGCGTGCAGCACCGGCATGATCGAGTCGAAGTCCGGTGTACCCAGCACCATCGCGGTAAGGTTGCGCGGCGCCCGGTCCAGGCGCATGGTGGCCTCGACCACGAAACCCAACGTGCCTTCGGCACCGATGAACAGCTGGCGCAGGTCGTAGCCGGTGGCGTTCTTGATCAGGTCTTTGTTCAGTTCCAGCAACTCGCCCTTGCCGGTGACCACTTTCAGCCCTGCGACCCAATTGCGGGTCATGCCGTAGCGAATCACCTTGATCCCGCCGGCATTGGTGCCGATGTTGCCGCCAACCTGGCTAGAACCGCTGGAAGCGAAGTCCACCGGGTAATACAGGCCCTGCTCTTCGGCGTAGGCCTGCAATTGCCGGGTGATGACCCCTGGCTGGCAGACCACGGTGCGGTCGAAGGCATTGAAGCCGAGAATCTGGTTCATGTAATCGAAGGAAACGACAACCTCGCCATTGGCCGCCACAGCGCCGGCAGAAAGCCCAGTGCGCCCGCCAGACGGCACCAGCGCCACCTGGTGCGCATTGGCCCAGCGCACAATGGCCTGCACCTGCTCGACCGTCTTGGGAAAGACGATGGCGCTGGGCGCCGGCGGATAATGCTTGGTCCAGTCCTTGCCATAGGCTTCGAGGGAAGCCGCGTCGGTCAGGACCTTGCCAGGGTCGACAAGGGTCATCAGTTCTTCAATAACAGCGGGGTGGGTCATCGCTGGAACTCTCGACTTATTCATAGTCACCCTGAGTACTCTTCACCTGTCGGGATAAGCTCAGATTGTGTCGCGTATGCTAGCATAGCCCTCCCGCTGTTCATGCTAAGGCTGCCCTCGCGCCTGGCATCACCCCTCGCCATTTTTTCTCCGGGATACAGGTTTACGCAGATGAGCAAGACTTCTCTCGACAAGAGCAAGATCCGGTTCCTTCTTCTTGAAGGTGTGCACCAGAACGCAGTCGATACCCTCAAGGCTGCCGGCTACACCAACATCGAATACCTCACTGGTTCGTTGCCGGAAGCCGAGCTGAAGGAAAAGATCGCCGATGCCCACTTTATCGGCATCCGTTCACGCACCCAGCTTACCGAAGAGATCTTCGACTGCGCCAAGAAACTGGTCGCTGTTGGCTGCTTCTGCATCGGCACCAACCAGGTTGACCTGGAAGCTGCCCGCCAGCGCGGTATCGCCGTGTTCAACGCGAGATCGGAAGAGCACACGTCTGAACTCCAGTCACCCGTCCCGATCTCGTATGC